>JACPKO010000043.1 GCA_016186985.1 Candidatus Daviesbacteria bacterium | reverse complement strand
TTTACCTTTGGAAAACTGATAAAGGTATTTATTCTGAAGGGAAATTTGTTAACTGGGAGCAGGAAGGGGGAGATTCTCAGCATTCAAGAAATGTCAAAGTACTGCCCAAGCCTTCACCTAGCCCCACACCCACACCTGTTGTTGATTTAAAGATCAATTCATCAGATTCTACTGTCACGATTTCAGCAGGTAAAACCATTGCTTTGACCTGGGAAAGCTCAGGCGCGCCTGATTCCTGTAATGCCTCTGGTGATTGGAGTGGAATTAAGAATCTAAACGGGTCTGAGACTGCCGGGCCATTGTATGGTAAAAACAAATTTATATATTCATTAATTTGCAGTAATAATAACGGCTCAGGCAATGATAGCATGGAAGTTAACGTCTCTGATTTAAATTGTAACCCTAGGAAATTTAGTAATAAAACCTGGATCAATCTTGGAGTAAGCTGTAATCAGGAAAAGCCCGGTTACAAAGGTGAGAGATGGTTATGCCAGAAGGACGGAGCAGCAACTATTAGCTATAAAAAGTACAAAAAGGACGCTAAGCTTTGCGGCTCGGTCATAAGAACCATACCCCAATCAGAAATTGACTCTTCAAATTATTAACGAATTGACCGAGTGGCAAAGCAGCTCCCGGGTCCAATTTCAATCTTCGGCTCATTTCTTAGTTTCTAATGAAAGTTTTTGCGAGACTAAATCTCCTGCTCTAGTTCTAACTGCAAAATTTTGGTAAAATCCTAAAACTATATCCAGACGCCGGTATAGCTTAGTGGTAAAGCACTTCATTGGTAATGAAGAGACCGTGAGTTCGATCCTCACTGCCGGCTCACTATTCTAATAAGAAGCAGACTATTCTTTCCTTGCAAATCGAACCTGGCTTAGTGTAAAATTTGCAGGTTATGGCTAAAAAGGACGCAAGAACAGCAATCGGACTTGAATGCACAGAGTGCAAATCAAGAAATTACGTAACTCAAAAAAATACAACTAATACCAAAGATAAATTATCTTTGAAAAAATTCTGCAAAAAATGTCGCAAATCCACCTTGCACCAGGAGTACAAACTAAAATAATCCCAAAACTCAAATGTCAAAGCGCAAAACTATATCTAAAATCTCAAAATTTTAAAAGATTTAACATTTTAGTTGCCGTTTTGCGATTTGCGTTTTAAGATTTGAGTTACTCCTAAAAAGAATCACAAGCTTTACAACCATTCTCAGTATTAGCTATAGTTAAATATATGGATTTTAAGGCCCTTTCAGATCCTGTGGTATTGTTTAGCGAGAACAAAAAGCCGGGTTTTTTCAAAAATAAAAAGATTCTTGGAGGTTTACTCACTGTATTTTTATTATTTGCAGTCGGTCTCGGAGTTTATATCTCTGGAAAGCCTACCCAATTCTTCCCGCAAGCGGGTGATGAGCGTTCAGAATTATTAATACAGCCTCAAACATTAACAGCATCACTTAACGAAGAGGTTACCAGTGATCTTTATATCAATACCAACGGAAAAATTGTTTCAAAAGTTGAGTTATCCATCAGTTACGATCCTGTAAAATTAAAGCTTCTTAGCGCCCTTCCGGGTACTTTTTTAGATGAGACAACCGAGGTGACGCCTGTTGAAAAAGCTGCGGGAACTATAAAGATGAGGCTTCAAAAAAAGCTGTTTAAGGAAGCAAGCGGGTCAGGAATTCTTGCCTCCTTAAAATTTAGGGTTATAGCCAGTTCAAGCAGTCAAACAACAATAAGTTTTGTCGAAAAATCAACAAAAGTAACCGTTAAAGATGGGGACGATAAAGATAAAATTAAATCCTTCAAACCCCAAACTATAACTTTAAACCCGGCTCCCTCGAGCCCAAGCCCCTCACCTTCAGGATCTTCCCAGGCGTCTCCTTCTCCCTCTCCTTCATCATCACCTTCATCATCACCATCCCCGGCCTCATCAGGATCTCCTTCTCCCTCTCCTTCATCATCACCTTCTACCTCTCCTTCTCCCTCTCCTTCTCCCTCAAGCACTCAAACGCAAAAAGGGGATGGAAACAATGACGGAAAAATTGACCTTCAGGACCTGTCTATCCTATATTCAAAATGGAGTCCTGCGATAGATATTACTTCCCACTTCCAGCTTGATTTCAATAATGACAGAAGAATTAACTCTTTTGATTTATCGCAAATGAATGCCCTGCTAACAAGCTAGGTAAGGTTAAAATAATTTTGATGCACGGACGCAGGGAATCGAACCCCGAACCGCTGGTTTTGGAGACCAGTGCTCTACCAATTGAGCTACGTCCGTTTACTGTTAAAATTCTACCTTTTGCGGAGCAAATTGGCAACGTTCTTGCGAATGCAAGGTTGTTATCTTTTGCGGAGCAAATTGGCAACGTTCTTGCGAATGCAAGGTTGTTATCTTTTGCGGAGCAAACAGGCAAGCTCTGCTTACCTATAGGCAAGCTCTGCTTAGTGCGAAGCGCCAAGCTCTGCTTACCTGAAAGGCAAGCTCTGCTTACTTTGTCAATTCTAAATTGTCCATTAATATTGTATGCTTAATATATGCCCAGGGGTTTCACCCTTATTGAGTTAATGATAACCATCTCTATTATTGCAATTATTTCCGCAATAGGACTGGCAAGTTATTCTCAGGCTCAAAAACTTGCCCGCGATGCCAAAAGAAAACAGGATTTAAGGCAAGTTGCAACAGCGCTTGAACTATACCATCAAAAAAATAAAAGATTTCCTTGTACAGACGGCTGGGTCCAAAGTTCAGACTCACCCCCTTTTTGGCTAGTTGAACGGTCAACTGGATTTTGCGCAAGTTTCACCCCAGTAAATCTGGATAAAAATTATATCAACACCATGCCTCACGACCCCCTGAAAGATGACGGCAATCCATCGACCGGTTCTAATTATGGTTATGGATTTCGAGACGGAAACGGATGCACTGTTGGAGCAGGTAACTATTATCTTCTGGCAACCAGACTAGAAAATGCATCCGATCCGGATAGAAATGAAATAAAGCAGTACAAGTATTGTGACGGCAATAACCTAGCCGACCCCACAAGCCAAAAGAATCTTTTTGTCATAACCAGTAAGTAGTTAAAATGGAACCCCCAAAAGAACAACATGACCATGGCCCTTTAAAATTCCCCGAAGGTTTTCTTTGGGGGTCAGCTTCATCTGCCCACCAGGTTGAAGGAGGGAATGTAAACAGTGACTGGTGGGAATGGGAACAAAAGCACTCTGAAGAAAAACGCAGCGGAGATGCCACAGACCAATATAACCGGTTTGAAGAAGATATTACGCTTGCTCAAAACTTAAACTTAAATTCCCAAAGGCTTTCTATCGAATGGGCAAGAATTGAACCTAAACCCGGAATTTACGATGAAACTGCTATTATCCACTACAAGCAGGTTTTAAAATCCTTAAAAGATAAACACTTTAAGGTTATGCTGACACTGTGGCATTTTACATTGCCGCAGTGGGTATCTGATATTGGCGGCTGGGAAAATCCGTTAACCGGCGAGTATTTTGTGCGGTTTCTAAAACGGGTCGTCCCGGAAATAGACCGGTTCGTTGATTTTTGGGTAACCTTAAATGAACCCGGAGTCTATATATTTATGGCATATCTTGAGGGCGTTTGGCCTCCCCAAAAGAAAAGCCGCACCCGGGCCCTTTATGTCCTGTGGAATCTGGCGCAAGCTCATAAAAAAGCTTATCAATATTTACATCTGCGCGGAGGGAAACCTGTCGGAATCGCACAAAATTTACAGTCTTATCATTCCAGTCATAAACATTCATTGATCGAATTGTTCTCCGTTTATTTTAGCGATATTATCGCAAACCATACTTTTTACAACTTAACGGGCGGCTGTCATGATTTTCTGGGCATAAATTATTACTTTCATCGCCGGTTTAATAGAAACAAGCGGCTTTTTCCAACGATAGAAGAGGCCGAGAACCAGCACCGTGAGGTTTCAGATTTAGGATGGGAAATTTTTCCTGAGGGAATTTTTGATGTTTTGGAAGATATCTCTAACCATAAACCGATTTACATAACTGAATGCGGAATTGCTTCAACAAACGACGACCGCAGGACCCGCTTTTTAATCCAGTATTTGTCGGAAGTTTACAGGGCTATCGGGTCAGGAGTTAGGGTCAAAGGATTTTTTTATTGGTCCTTAACTGACAATTTTGAGTGGCACGAAGGGTTTGCGCCAAGATTCGGCCTGGTTGAGATAGACTACAAAACCTTAAAGAGAACAATACGGCCTTCCGCTTATGTTTATTCAGAAATAGCAAAGCACAATAAGATACCTCACTCACTCCTAAGGCTATTGGGGCATACTATAAGGGTGGAGGAGGTTTTGTGTTATATGCATGACGGCCCCAAAGCTTTGTGCGAACATTTCAATGACTGAAAATTATGAATTATTTAATAGTTGCAATTTTGGCATATTTATTAAACGCAGTATCCGTTACATTAGACAAAATCCTGCTGGTTAAAAGATTTCCCAACCCGGCCCTTTATGTTTTTTACATTTCAGTTTTTAGCCTTGCGGTTTTATTTGCAGTACCTTTCTCAAAAATGCCCCCTCCTACTGTCTTGCTGATTGCTAGCGCGTCAACAATCCTTTGGACCCTGGGCGCTTATTTTATGTTCAAGGCACTTAAGAGCGGGGAAGCCATAAGGGTTATTCCTGTCATTGGCACCCTTATCCCCATTATTTTACTTTTTATGTCCTCCGTCTCCGGTTCTATCAATTTAAATGAGGTTTGGGCAATAATTTTTCTGCTCCTGGGTTTAATATTTTTAGTTTTCCCCTACCTTCAAGGCAAATTTTCTTTCCTGGAGGTTGAACTTGAGCTTACATCCGCGCTATTTTTTGCTAATTCTTACTTTCTGCTTAAACTGGCTTACGAGGGGAGCAATTTTCTATCTGTCTTAGTCTATTCAAGGCTTATTTTGATACCAGTTATCTTCGCTACTTTAATTTTTCCTTTTTTAAGAAAGATTGTATTCTCAGATTCCAATCTCCATACCCCGGCTTTTCTCTGGTCCAAAACCGGTGTTTTGCTTTTTATTGGACAGGCAAGCGGAGGGATTTCTCAACTTTTATTAACATTTTCAATTTCCCTGGCTAGCCCTGCGGTCATCAATTCAATCCAGGGGATACAATATGTTTTTCTGTTTATCCTGGGCTTGCTCTTTGCTAAGAAATTTCCGTCTGCATTTCACCAGGACTTAAACCAGTCTCATTTAGCCGGTAAAATCGTTGGAATTGTTTTAATCTTTTTTGGGCTTTGGATGCTGTCTTTTGAAACATTACCCCAGTTAAAACCTAAAACGGGTGTGACATTCTCTGCCAGATACGCACGGGAATTAGGACTGGACCCCCGGGAAGTTTATGAAAATATAATAAATGAGTTAAATCCTGAAATAATCAGGCTTCCTCTTTATTGGGACGAGGTGGAGAAAAATCCTAATGAATTTGATTTTTCGCAAACAGAAGAGTTTGTAAAGATGGCAGCTGACTCACGTACCGAAATAATCTTAGTTTTAGGTTTTAAACAACCCCGCTGGCCGGAATGTTTCAGACCCGACTGGACAAAAAACTTACAGCAGGACCAATTTAACAGTGAGATCGTTGAACTTGTACAGGCAGAAATTGAAGCCTTTAAAAAATATCCCAACATTTTGTCCTGGCAGGTGGAAAATGAGCCGTTTGTTAATTTTGGGATTTGTCCAAAACCTGATAAACAAAGACTGCTTCAGGAAATCCAGACAGTAAGAAAAAGTGACACCCGGCCAATTATTATCACCGACTCCGGAGAGCTATCAGGATGGATGCAAACTATTAAAACAGGGGATATTTTTGGAACCACTCTCTATAGGAGAGTTTGGAGCCCGCATTTTGGACTGGTTTCTTACCCCTTGCCGCCGATTTTTTATCATATCAAATCCAATGCAGTTAAATTCATTACCGGATCGCAAAGTAAGAAAACTATGATTTCAGAACTGCAGGCAGAACCCTGGACGGATGATGGCAGCAGCATCCCTGAAACTTCCCTTGGCAAACTCACAAGTCTTTTCCCTGTTAAACAACTCATAAGTAACTTTGTGTATGCCAAGCAAACAAGAATGGACCCAATATTATTTTGGGGGGTCGAGTGGTGGTATTATATGAAAGAGCAAGGAATACCCGCTTATTGGCAGCAGGCCAGGTTAATTTTTGATGGCTAAAGTACCTCTAGTATTTAGAGGAATTCTCAACTAAAATATTTTCAATCTCCTTTCTGCCATTTTTAACTACTAGGTATTTATGGGCATACTAAATATTGGCGGTAAGAAAAATTTTTGGGCTTATCCTATCTTAATTTTGTTGTGGCTTCTTCTGAAACTGGGAAATCTGGGAATTAATTTAACATTAAGTATAATCAATCCTAAAAAAAGATTATTTAAACCTAAACCCAAAAGCATACCTGTGGGGTGGTTAAAGTTCCGTATTAGTTTTTTGGTTTTAATATTGGGGATTTCTTTTGCAGGATACTCATATTTTTTAGTTAGCATTGCTCACGATTTACCTTCTCCTCTAAATCTTAAAAGTTTGCCTACTCCAACAACTACAGAATTTTATGACAGAAATGGAGTTTTGCTTTACAGATTTTATGAGGGTAAAAACAGGACCCCTGTAAAACTTAGCGAGATACCTCCTGATTTAGTACATGCCACAATTGCGATGGAGGACAAAAATTTCTACAGTCATTTTGGGGTTGATTTTTACGGAATTGCAAGGGCTGCAATATTGTTTTTGAAAGATGGCAAAGTTTCAGGAGGATCAACAATAACCCAGCAGCTTATCAAAAATACTTTGCTTACACCTGAGAGGACACTGAAGCGAAAAGCTAAAGAAATCATCCTGGCGTTTTGGACTGAAAGAATTTTTTCCAAAGAAGAAATTCTGGAAATGTATTTTAACGAAGTACCTTATGGGGGGACATCCTGGGGAATCGGTGCAGCTGCACAGACTTATTTTGGTAAAAATGTTAAAGATTTAAGTTTAGCGGAGAGTGCGTTTTTAGCAGGACTCCCGGCATCTCCCACGACTTACTCGCCATATGGGACGAATCCGGAATTATCAAAGTTTCGGCAAAAACAGGCCCTAAGAAGGATTGTTGAGGATGGATTTATCAGTCAGGATCTTGCGCAGAAAGCTTACGAAGAAACACTTCAAATTAAACCACTCATAAGTGAAATAAAAGCCCCACATTTCGTTTTATATGTGCGCTCTAAATTATCGGAAGAATTTGGCAGCCGTTTCCTGGCCCAGGGAGGTCTACGGGTATATACAACTCTGGATTTAAAAACCCAGGAAATGGCAGAACGCATTGTTTCCGAAGAAGTTGATAAGCTTAAAAATTTAAACATCGGAAATGGAGCAGTAATGATCGTCGCTCCTAAAACCGGAGATATTCTGGCGATGGTCGGCAGTAAAAATTATTGGGACTTAAAAAGCGGAAACTTTAATGTTGCAACTGCCTTAAGACAGCCAGGATCCTCGATAAAACCAATCACATATACGGCAGCTTTTAAACAAGGGTATTCTCCGGGCACTACATTGCTTGATAGCCCTGTGAGTTTCCGGTCCCTTTGGGAAACTTATACACCTGTAAATTATGACGGCAAATTCCATGGCCCGGTTACAATACGCACCGCCCTGGCCTCGTCTTTAAATGTACCTGCGGTAAAAATGTTAGCTGTTGTAGGGATACCAGAACTTTTAAGAACTGCCAAAAGTTTAGGGATTACAACATTAAATGATTCCAGCCGTTATGGCCTTTCCCTGACTTTAGGAGGAGGCGAAGTAAGAATGATTGATATGATGCAGGTTTATTCAACTTTCTCCCAAATAGGTAAAAAGAACAAGATAAACGAAACTTTAAGGATAACAGATTCAAAGGGAAATATTATCGAAGATAACACGAACCAGGAAGGGGAAACAGTTCTCGAACCGGCTATCGCGTACCTGATCACTGATATTTTATCTGATAATAAAGCCCGCACCCCGGCTTTTGGTTCAAACTCTCTTCTTAATATTCCGGGATTCCAGGTTGCCGTTAAAACCGGGACTAGTGATAATAAAAGGGACAACTGGACATTTGGATATACTCCGGATTATGTTGTAGGGGTTTGGGTCGGCAATAACGATAATAGCCCTATGAACCAGCAGCTTGCCTCGGGAGTAACAGGAGCTGCACCAATTTGGAACAGGATTATGAGCGAAGTTTTGAAAAATACAACTCCCGCTGTTTTTGCAAAACCTGCCGGCATAGTAAACGGTACTGTTGATGGACACAAGGATTTGATGGTCGCCGGATACTCACCCAAATCAGTGGTTGGTACAAGAAAACGCAAAATTCAGGAAGAAGAAACTCAGGAAGAAAAAGAGGTAATAACTTTTACAGACCCTTTTTCAGCTTATCAATCAGACCAGTCCGGCCAACCGATTATAACCGGTCCTTAACATTTCTTTCAACTTTTGAAAGCCACTTAAAGTATTTAGGATTATTTCCGTGGATGATTTCAAGATATAATTTTTTAACTTGTCCGGTAATTTGACCAACTTTACCATCTCCTATTGCTCTTCCGTCGATTTCCACAACCCCTGCAATTTCTGAACCCGTCCCGCAAAGGAATATTTCATCAGCGCCATAAATTTCTTCTCTTGCGATGTTTCGCTCGACTACTTCAATCCCTAATTCATTTTTTGCAATTTCAATAATTGAGTCCCTAGTTACCCCTGCTAAAATATCTGCACTGGTCAGGGGAGTAATTAAACTGCCATTCTTAACCATAAAAAAATTTTCGGCAGAACCTTCAACAACATTTCCATTCCCGTCTAAAAGCAATGCCTCATCAAATCCTGACTGCGCGCTTTCGGTTTTTGCAAGACAAGTATTTGCGTAAGAGCCGGTTATTTTTCCCCGCGGAGGGATTGCTTTATCCGATACACGGACCCAGGAAGAAACATTTACTTTTAATCCTTCCTCTTTTGCATAATGCCGTCCCAAAGGAACGCAGTACATTGCAAATGAATCAGAAACCTTCGCTAGATTAAAATTACCGATCGCAGGGTCAGATTTAAAAGCTAAAGGCCGGATATAAACAGAGTTTGCTTTCTTCACTTCGTTCAGAAAGTAAACATCAGCTCCTGAAAAGTTTCTTTTCAAAAGCTCTATCGCAATTTTTGACAATTCTTTTGCCGAACCGGGAAGTTTAATATGCATTATCTTTACAGAATTTTCCATTCTTTTAAAATGGTCTTCAAGCCTGAATACGTAGAGAGCTTTTTTCTCTTCATTATAGTAAGCGCGAATTCCTTCGTAACAACCGGTTCCGTAATGCAGGGCATGAGTAGTTACGGGGATTACTGCTTTTTCTTCAGGAACAAATTTTCCGTTAAAATATATTACTTTACCCATAATCCTGGTATTTTACCAACATCTTGTTATTTTTCAAAGGTGTTTGATCTGATACAACTTCTTGCCATTGCAGAATTTTGTATCATTATTTTTTACTGTTTTATACACTGTTTTATACCAGGAAATATTAATTCCTGACTAATTCCGTGCTTGACATAATTCCGATAGACTGGTATATTTAATATCAAGTTTCCTTAAAAAATGACACGTACTGGAAATTTATTATTGGTTAGCCTTCTTAACCTCAACATCATTGAGGTCGTACTCGTTGAGGGTACAAAGGGAGGCGCTTTTTAAGAAAAACTCTTAAAAAGAAGAAATTTAAGCCTCCCAAACGGGAGGTTTTTTTATGGAGAAAAATTATGACTAACGATAGAGGGCTTGAATTAGGAGCAATTTACCGCGACCCTTCATTCAAAGCCGGACGAGGTGATGTATTTAAAACTACAAACCCTAATACCAGCCCAACAAGGGCGGAGTTAGACTTAAAAATCCACCGAGCCCCAGAGGATGGTTATGATCACTATGGATTTTTTGATCCAAAAATGCGCGCTCCGTCTTTTTTAAGATCTGCTCGGCGGATATCAGTATACCAATAGAAAGGAGGTAAAAATGGCCGCACCAGAAAAAGATTTTCTTAGTCTTAGATCGAAAGGGTACGATCCAAAATTCGAAGGTGCCATTTATCCGGGATTTGCTCCTGAAACTCGCGAAAGGCGAGCGAATCAAGCCGCAAGAGGCAGCATGAGGCTTGTACCTACGGAAATTGCATATGACCCTTATGGCGCACCTGATCCAAAATTTAGGCGATAAAATATGGCAATCGCATTGCGGGAAATTGAATCAGTTGAAACTGACGAAAGAGCAGTAACTGATTTTAAATTGGTTAAAAAAGGCCCCTTCAGAGAGGGTGGGTTTTTAGTGGGGAGATTAATCTCTGAAAGAAGAGGTGAAAACCGGGCTGAGGAAGTTGCAGCTATTGCCCGAGAATTAGCAACATACGAAGCAATCCTGCCCGATGCTTTTAACAGATCGCGCAGGTTAAACATTACCAGATTAATCGCCCAGACTCATCCAGTTTTAAGATACTAATATCCTCTATGAATGAACGGACTGCCAGAAGACAATGGATTGATCCCACAGCCAAAGAGGCTGTTATAAACGCACAAGGCAGCATTCTAAGTCAACTTGATGAGCAAATAGCGGCCGTCGAAGCTAAGAAGGCTGCCGGTGGCAAAGTTTCTAAACAACTTAGAGGACTCCGAAACAGAAGAAGGAAAATCATTTACGGATAACAGCTCAATTGCTCCTCTTGACTTAAGTGTGTATAATAATAAAAATGAAAAATTTCTCTAAGATTTTCGCCTCAATTATTAGCCCTTCACGGGCGTAATTTTGGGAGGCAAAAAGAGAATTTAAGTTCAAAAAGAAAGTAAAAGAAGCCTCCCGAAAGGGGGGATTTTTAATGGCCAAAAAATGGAAAAAGAAAATAAAATATCACCTGCATTTTGCTATGTTGCTGTTGGAGGCAGAAAGTTTAGGGTGGGCTTGCCTATGACAGGAAAAACGGCTGACAGTTTAGCTATTGCCCAATCAGGCGGCGAAGCTCCAATGACCGAACAAATAAAACCAATTATAAAAATTCCCAGAGTGTGGCGAAGGTATTTAATGAAGGGGTTTCCTTCAGGAAATTAAATTAGATAACTGTAAAGTAAGTCTGATGAGGTGATTTTTGTGTAATTAATTTCTGCCTTATCCATTTTACCTAACAATGTTTTCAGATTTTCTTTTTTTGTAAGCTCTATCCCAACCAGCGCCGGACCCATTTCTTTTGAAGTCTTTTTAATATATTCAAACCTCACAATATCATCAGTCGGGCCCAAACATGAGTCAACAAGTCTTTTTAGCTGTCCGGGTTTTTGGGCAAAGTTTATTAAGAAGTAGTGTTTTAAACCCTCATAAGTCAAAGATTTTTCTAAAACTTCGGGGTATCGCATAATATCGTTGTTGCCTCCGGATAAAATACAAACTACACTTTTACCGGCAATTTTTTCCTTCAAAAAATCCAAAGCCGCAATCGATAATGCCCCGGCCGGTTCAGCTACAATCCCTTCGTTTTGATAAAGCTCAATCATTGTCGTACAGATTTTCCCTTCCGGAACAATAATAAAATCGAAAATAAGTTTTTTAACTATTTCAAAAGTTTTATCTTCAACAGTCCTTACTGCTACCCCGTCTGCAAAAGTATCCAATTTTTCCAAAGAAACAATTTTTCCGGCCTTAACCGAGGCGTTCATGCTTGCCGCACCCAAAGGTTCAATCCCGATTATTTTTGTTTTTGATGACTTAGATTTTATGTAGGTACCGACTCCTGAAATTAAGCCTCCGCCGCCTATCGGCACTAAGATATAATCCAAGTCAGTACCGAAGTATTCAAAAATTTCTTTACCGACTGTTCCCTGTCCGCTCATTACACGGTAATCATTGAAAGGGTGGACAAATACAGACATTTCTTTTTTGCAAAACTCCTTCGCGGATTTTGAACTCTCATCATAATTTGCGCCCTCAAGTTTTATTTCAACAAATTTCCCGCCAAAGCTTTTTACTTTATTAATTTTTTGCAATGGTGTTACCGTTGGCATAAAAATAACGGCTTTTATCTTAAGTTTACTTGCAGAGTAGGCTACACCCTGGGCATGATTTCCGGCTGAAGCGCAAACTACCCCGCGCTTTTTTTCCTCTTTGGTTAAACCGGACATCAAATTATACGCGCCGCGGATTTTGTACGAACGGACTTCCTGTAAATCTTCCCGTTTGAAATAAATTTTTGCGCTATATTTATCAGACAATCTTTTCGAAAGTTCGATTGGAGTAAGCTTTACAATCCCTGCCAGGTTAATTGCGGCCCGGTTAATTGTTTCAACTGATAAATCTTTGTTCATAAATATAAGATAAGTCAAAATTCAAAGTGCAAAGTGCAAAATTATTGAAGTTTTGACTTTTAAGTTGTAGTTTTGAGTTTTGACATTTGAGTTTTGAGATTATTAAATGCTAGCTATACAACTAATCTCAATTTCCGCGCCTTTTGGCAGATTGGAAACTTCAACAGTTACCCTTGCAGGCAGGGGTTCTGCATTGAAAAATTCTGCGTAAATTGAATTAACTTCTGCATATCTGCTCATATCAGTAATATAAATTGTGGTTTGTAATACTTTTTTTAAATTCGATCCGGCAGCCAGCAAAACCTGTTCCAAATTTTTTATAACCTGTTTCGCTTCTTTCGCTACCCCGCCTTCAACCAAAGAACTCGTCTCAGGATTTAAACCAATTTGACCTGAACAAAATACCAAATTGCCATACTTTACGGCTTGAGAATAAGGCCCAACCGCAGCCGGAGCGTCCTTTGCCTTTACCTTTTTAGCTTTAAGATTATCATGCATAAGAAAAGCTGAGTATATCTTTACTAAATAAGGAAATCAATTACCATAATATGCAATTGAAAAATAGCTTGTGGTTTCTATCCCGTTATTTTTTTGCATCTCACCGGAATTTGTATGGAATAAAACTTCCGAATTTGTTGATCCCAACTTTTGCATAACCTTAAGCAATACTCCTATAGATGAAGGGCTATCCAAGTAATCATTGTTTAATAAATACAAGTTTGGGTAATCAAAATCCTGCATTATTTTTAAAGTAACGTCATCTTTTTTCTTCGCCTCTTCACTTGTTAAATAATGGGAAAAGTCTACCGCTGCAATAACAACAGTATCTTCATCAAGTAATTTCTCAATATTTGAAGCTAAAATATCCGATTCTTTTTCTGTGAAACCGCGTTTCAAAAGTATAGGTACAACTTTGCCCTCACCAATATAATATTTAATGAAAGGCAGAATTCCTGAAACCGAATGGTCTTCGGGTAAAACTTCCTCATCAATTTTAAGCAGGTTTTTGCCCAACAAGTTATTAATAAAATCCGTATCAGGATTTACCACTCCATATGGCGTTTCCCAGATATAGAGACTGGTTAAAGCTTTGAAATTTCCCTTTTCGTAATGGTTTGGGCCAATAAGAACAATTGTTTTAGGATTCTGGTATGAAAGACGTTTGAAGAAATCCGCGATAATGAAACCGGGGTATAGATGATGCGGAACTATTCCTCCCCGGATATGATAATTTTGTTTTGTAATTCCTTCTGACTTTTGGACCCCTTCAAAAAATGTTTTCCCGTCATAAAATTTGACCTCATGAATAAAGTCTTCTTTAAATGACTTATTCTGGATTCCGGCAAAATACAAACCCAAAAATACAATTATAAATAGAAATATCAGAAGCAGGTTTTTTTCCCTCATTGGTTAAACTTAAACACCGGGAGGTGGTGGGGAATTATCTTTCATAAAGAACTTAGTAATTTTTTCCTTTAATATTTTTAAAGTTGCGCCTTTTTTCCAGGCTAATAATACCCCAACCATTACCAGTAGTATTAATACGATCACACTGATTACTGCGGGTTTCGCTTTAGCGCTTCCAAATGTCCTCTCCAAAGCCTTCCCCGGCATCACTTTAGATTCTTTATCAATTTTAATTGTTTGCACCTCAGTACGGCCATTAATTTCAGGCGCATACATTAAAGAAGCTATTGCAGGAGGAACAATAAAGGTGCCTTCACTGACAATTCTAGCCCTGTATGTGTAGACGCGCTGACCCGGGGCTATTTGGTAAAGTGACAAAACCATCCCATTTTCAGTAACTTCCCGGTCTGAAATATCATATGAGGTGTAGTAAGGATTTTTATCCTGACCGTATTGCTGATTCTTAAAATTTTCATTAATTGGAATAAGTCCTGAAGGCAGTTGGTCTTCAATGACTCCATAATTTTCCTGTCCTTTAAGTCCGCCCACTGTTATTTTAACTATTGCGGTGTCTCCAACCCCCAGTGAATATTCCTCTCCTTTTTCATTTACGTATTCTCTTTTAACTGATAGCCCGCTGTTTACCGCCTTAGCATTCCTACTTGTATGGAACTGGTTTAAGGAAAGACTGGAATAAAGTTGTCCATCACCGTTCATTAAGACGGATATCTTAGACCCTTCTTTTATATTTTCAATGGGCAAATTTATATCCTTGATGAATTGTTTTGAATCTTTGACACTACCCTGGGCAATTTCTTTTCCGCTAAGTAAAACTGAATAATTATAGTTTGGAGATAACTCGTCTCCTGTTTTACTAAATTCAACTATAGTTCTAATGACCTGCGATGTTGCATATGTGTTTGACCAGTAGTCGGTTTTTCTAGAGCGGGTAAGATATCTAATGCCTTTTACAGCCAGATCCCGGTCTCCGCCTGAAAGCAAAATTGCCCTTATTGCCAAAGCTGTCGAGGCATCACTTGATCCGAAATTTAGTTTTTTACCGGACGGCCAGAATACCGTGTCACCCTGGGTTTGGGCCATTGATTTAAGAACATTCAAACCATTGGTTTGTGGATTAGTGTTGCCATTTATATAATTTGCCATCACAGCAAGAGAAAGCACGTCTGCACTCAGATTATTAAAATCATAAATTTGCCTTATATATCCGCTGTTTGCACCCATTACAGTTAATCCGTAAATTTTAGCGATCGAATCCTCAGGACCATAGATTGTTTCCAGACCTTCATCGGGGTATGACTGGTACTCCAAAAAGACTTTAGCGCGCCCAATTAACTCCGCATCTATCTTAATACCGGATTTTCTTGCTAAGGTCAAATATTCAACAACATAAGCTGTTATGTACGGGTCGGAGTTGCCACTGCTCCACCAGCCCCATCCGCCGTCACTTTGCTGGAGGGATTTCAATCTTGAAAGGCCTTTTTCAATAATGTCATCTATGTCCTTGTCTTTGAGCGCTTCCGTGAATAATCCCTGATTTGCTTTAGCAATAACTGCCGGCACAAACCTGCTGGTAGTTTGTTCAACACAACCGTACGGATAATCAATGAGATATTTCATTGCACTGGGTACTGTTCCTAAGATGGTGGGGGATAATGATAAAGATGCTCCTGATTTTGAGACATCAATATCAGGGGCAAGACTCAGGTCGAAAGTGTCTGAACCCTGTTTAAATTGAGCTGTTTTTTCTTCAAACCCGAAAGGTCTCACCGGGATTTCCTGAGTCAAAATATCTGCAAGTTTGGGATTGTCTTTTACTTTTGCTGAAAATACGAGCTTTGATTTGTCATACGAGCTTTGATTTGTCATTTTCTTTTGTAACTTTCGTCTTCCAGTAAAATTGCTGCCTTCCCTTGGATTTAATTACCACATCGGACTTTAAAGCGTCCTCAACTTCCCCGGAATCAAAGTTTAAATCTACGTCAAATGTTTGGTCTTCATTTGTAAAATTTTGGACAATTGCAGACAAAACTATTTCATCCCCGGTGCGCATAATATTTGGAAGTACCGGTCTCACAGCTACATCTTTAGTAACGACAATCTCACTGGTTGTCTGGCCAACTTTTGTGTCTGCAGTTGAGCCGACTGCAGCTATTGTCCATGTAGTTAAATTATCAGGCAGTTTAAAACTTATTTGGGCCCGCCCGCTTGCATCTGTATGAAGACTCGGATTCCAGTATGCGGTATCTTTAAAGGCATTTCTCACAATACCTTTTTGGTTATGGACCCAAACCCCTCCTGCAAAATATGTATGGTATTTTTCAACTTCCAGGTTATAGACTTTAAATTTTCCCCTTTGCCATTCTATTGAAGAAATTTTAACCTGGCTGCCGACGTTATCTGTAAATTCATCCCCAATCTGCGCACTTCCTGCTTCCATCCATTTGTTATTAACCCGAAGGATATGGTTTGCTGTCACTTTAAGATCGCCGTTAAGTATTAAATATCCGCCGGCATCCGCTTCGTGGTTACCTAAGACTTTTGCATTAACTAGATTAGCGTCCTTTTCGCTCCTGGTTAATACATAATCGCCTACCCTAACCTCCTCAATGTTTTTAGTTTTTCCATCTGCCATAAGTATTTGCGTGTCTCTGGCAAAACACCCGCCGCCTTCCGCCTGGTTGACTAAAATCCCTTCAAGCGAGTGTGCGGATTGGGTCGAGTTAAATCTTTTATGCCAAAAAGTGTCAAAAATATCCCCCAGTTTATTATCAGATAATTCAAAAATTGCTTTATCAACTGTCCAGAGTGCCAAATCAGCGGCAACCGGATTGCCTCCGCTATCCGTGGTTGAAACATTAACACTAACCTCCTCACCCGGACCAAATGTTGTATCCTGCGGTGTAATGTTTACAAAGAGCTTTTTGGAAGTGGAAGATAAGATTACGTCAGTTTCGTTTGAGTCAAGCGCACTTGAAGAAAAACTTGAAACGTCAGCATACATATTTGGAATATCAGTATTTACAAGAGGCACATCAATTGAGCCGGTTTTACCGTTTAAGCGGACTATCTGAAACCTGTTTACTCTCCCGCGTTCAAGCGACAGCAATATGTCCCTGTCCGGAATTTGGGAAAAAATACTAAAATGTACTGTGTCAGTGGGGGAATATTTTTGTTTGTCTGCGGCAATAGTTAAATTATTATTCCCATATTGAGTATAATAAGGCTGGTCATCCGCCGATACATAAGCGTAAAAAACTTTAGAAATCAAATTACCCCGTCCGTCTTTTCCCTCGACCGTAAATTTGTATGAGCCTACTTTTTTTGGACTGAATCTAAATTCGGCTTTTCCCTGACTGTCAGATAAAACATCTAAATCCGGCAGTTCTTCCTCTTCCCTTTTGTAGCTGGGGTATTTTTGGTTTGGTTCCTGAAACTCTATCCAATTTTCCCTATGCACTTTTGCGCTAAGCTTAACCCCGGATAGGTTGAAATTGTTTCTGTAAGGCTTGAGTACAACAGGCAGGGAGAGGGGGGTGTTAACTTTTGAACCATACAAGGTGTCGGTGCGGTATATCCCGTACTCTCCTGCAAAAACCAGCATATTCCTTCTGCTGAAGGAAGGCTCCAGCGAACCGTCATCAATAGTTGCCTCAATCGAGAAAACCTGGGTTTTACCATCACCATATTTCAGCTTAGTGTCAAGGCTAATTTCAGCCTCCCCATTTTGGTCTAGTGAAGCAGTTCCCGAAGCAACTTCATTTGACTCATAACTATACCCGTAGCGGTACTCATCAGACAAGTCTCCTGAGTTTTCGATATCGGAAAAATACTGGTATTCGTAAAAGTTAGCTGCGGAAACTTTGTATTTGACTGTCTGTCCTGTCAAAGGCTGGCCTGAAAAATAATTTCCGGTTATCTTAAAAGACGCGCCGTCGCCCGCAATGACTTCGGCCTGAGGCAATGTTACGTCAATTGAGAATTCCGGTTTCCTAAAAAACTGCACATCAAATGAAACACTGTTGCTTGCGTATTCTGAATCCCAATAGCTCGTGATTCTTTTGGCTGAGGGGACAGTAATATATATATTGTAGTTGCCAACGCTACCCTCTAAAGGGATTTTATATTGCCCGTTTATTGTTCCGTCTTCCGATACCGGATAATTTTTTTCAAATACCGGCTGCTCAGTTGACCCTTCATAATAATAGCCGTTAAAAATTTTAACAGTAGCTTCATCACCGGGTATTGTGTAGCGGCCGTCATCATCATCCCTTAGGACAGTTTTAAAATTAACAACATCGCCGGGCTTATAAAGGGGCCGGTCAGTAAAAACAAAATAACGGGTGAGAGGGGATTTAGGTCCAAACTGTTTATAATTGTAGCCTGTGTTAAGGTATTTTAAATTCAAAGGAATAATCGCCCGGTCGCTTCCCTGGCTAACCAAAGCTATATCGGCTTCTTGAAGCAAATTTGTCCGGGCCAAACCCTCTGCGTTAAATGAAACAAGCTGAAGTTCCTTTTGGGGATCTGTCATATCAAGCAGTTTGACCGTTCCGTCAGAAATACTTCTTTTGGTTTTAAAGTTCTGCCCCCAATAAATTAATTCGTTATCGCCTTCCTTAGTAACTATCCCAATATTTGAGCGGATTATATAAGCATCTGCATTTATAGTGCCCATTTTTACTTTTAGATACCAAATCCCGGTTTCCCCCAGCGGCAACGGGATTTTTGACCCCTGGTAAGAAGAGGTATCAACAGCATGCTTTACATTTGTTATGAATCTCAACTTGGCTAAATCCGGCTTGGACTTGGTTTGTTTGCCGTCTTTATCATGGGTTAAATAATCAAGGAGTCCGGGCTCATCCGCTTCATACATATCTATCTGCGCGTCTCCTGTAACGTTGTATCCTCCGATCACCACAGCAGGCTCATCAGTTGAGGCTAGCGCAATCATCCCGCCGCTTGAATATCCCTGTTCTCCTCCGGAAATATATATCTGGGGAACCTGGTAAGGATTAGTCCTGACATTACCGTAAGAATCCGTAGTAGATTCGGATACGGGCTGCGCCTCCTGGGTATTTAGCTCAACGCCGGGACTGGGCAGGAGTTTTGGCTTTAAAAATTTGTCCTTTACCGGTATCGGCAAAAATACCAGGCCAGTAAAAAGGATCACCAAAAATAAGAGGAAAAAAGCTTTGCTGAAAATTATTTGTTTTATTCGAAGAAAAGCTTTGCTTAATTTTAGAAAAAAATCTTTAAGTCCCATTTAGGGTTTAAACTTTAAAAAATTATATACCAGTCGTTGCTCTTTGTGAAGCAAGAGCTTACGAATGGTTATACTCGCAGCAAATTTATTTGCAAGTGGTATACAGGATTGTAGGAGTGTCAACAATATCAGAAAATTTGTGTAATTTATGCGGAGAGGGTGAGATTAAGCAAAGCTTGCCCTTTGCTAGCGCAAAAGGTAAATTTCCCCATCGCTTCGCGAGGCCGAACTCAGAGAATAACTACTATTGCAGTTTATCAAGATTAATCGCTTTTAACCAACTTTTCTTTAAATGATGTTCTTCATAGTGGCAGTTAGGACAAATTAATTTTAAATTATCCAGATTGTTATTTTTTCGATTCCGGTCCTTGTGATGAACATGAAGTATTTCTATTTTACTGTAACCACAAATTTCGCAAGCTTGACCTCGTAGTTTAAGTAAACGTAATTTTAGTCTCCGTTGGTCAACAACTTTATCTCTTGGACGATTTAGTTTATATTTTATCCCAACTCTATGTTTATTTGCGCATTCCCTACTCAAGTTTTCTTATTAAAACCTGCTAATATGGGGGTTTTGCAAACTAAACAAGGCTTTTCTTTCCTATGGATTTTCCATAACATGACATACTACAGAATACACGACCATTATTTCTTGATATTTCCCAGGGTCTTTTATAAATGGGCTTGCCACAAATAATTCAACTTACGTTTGGATGTCGGATATACCTCATAAATCTACTTTATATCTTCGGGTTTTATTTGTAAAGTAGGCTCGTTTAATATGCGGAGGAGGTGGGGGTCGAACCCACATGCCCTTTCGAGCCTCAGTTTTCAAGACTGATGAGCCACCATTGCTCAACTCCTCCATCTGAGTCACTTATGCGACCTCTCCTGACTGGGTAATTTTACCAAAGATTCAATTAAAAATCTTTTGGAATATTTTTCTAAAACCTGTATCAATTTTCTTATATCTCTTTCTGACAGGGCAGGGAAGTTAGCTATGCGCAAATGTTTCTTTTTAAACCCTGAATATCCGGCGCCTAAAATTAGCCCAAATCCTGCCGCAAATTTCCTGGATGACTCACTACCGCCGCTGATTTCAAAAACCAGGGTTGTATTAGATCGGTATTTTGGGTTTTTTACATAAGTCATATAAGCGGAGCTTGCGGTTCTCGGCTTTGCCTGCGATCCTAAGTATTCGGGCTTAGAGAAAAAACTATACAACATTTGAGCTTTCTCGTCAGTTTGTTTTCTTAAGGTTCTTATGCCAATTTTCAGAAAATCCTTAATCACACAATCTAAAAGATAGATTCCGAGTACATTTGGTGTCTCAACTGTCTGAAATTTTTGTGAAGTCTCCACCATTTTAATTAATCTACATATGGGACTGATGAGACAATATCCAGGGCAAATAATTTTTCAGGATTTCTTTTCCGGAGGGCATAAATTTCTTCCATTGGAATTGAAAACCCGACTGATGTATCGTTTTGGGTTATGCAAACCAGTTCACTTTCTGTTGGAATTTCGATTTTTTCCAGACTTTCTAAAACAACTGAATTTTTCTCCCAAGCAAAGAATTGAAAAAATCCGGGGGACTTGCCCAAGTCCCGGGCTATGTTTAACCAGGTCTTGCCAAAAAAACCGGTTAAAATGTGGTATGTATTATTGTGCGACATCGCCTGTATAACCCGTTCCATGGCCTCCAGGGCGGAAGAAACGAAGACAATTTCGAAATCTGCGGGTATATTTAGAAGTTTTCTTAAACCATCCACTGTACTTTTGTATATATCCTTAAACTCCTGACCCCTATGGCTCATTGATAAAACATCGCTCTTTATCGCTTTTTTGATATGAGAAGGTACTGTTGGATAAATTTGTGAGGGCCCTACAGTGAAGAAAATTTTTTTCATTGGGCGAAATATTTTTAAATCATTTTAATAAATTTGTCCAGATCCCGAATTCCCCACCTTAAAATTTTTCACTAACTATAGGTTAGTAAAAGACGAGTATATTTATAAATTTGCAAGTTATGTATATAATCCCTTGTTATGCCTGAATATGAAGTGATGCATGCACCGATTGTTTTAGGTGACAACCAAAACTTTTTTGACCAACCACCCTTTTATAATCTTACTGAAGTAGTAGCAAGTGAGGTTGGAATTGATGTTTGGAGGGTAAAATCTCAAATTAACCATGCCTGCTTTGAATACGGGGGAAAGGTGTTTGCCAGGAATGAATCCAGCTGGTATCAACATCCAAGCCAGAAAATAAGCAGATTGATGATGGAGTTTCATGAACCTTTTACAACAAAAGCTTTACTAAGATTACGTTCAGCAAGAACGGTAGATCCCGGAGTTTTCCTTGACTCATTCAGGTTATTGGGCCAGGGGTTAGAAAAATATCCCCATTGGGCTGAGTATGTAGTAACTCAAAAACCACCCGATTATTCACCGGCAGGTAATCGTAAAGAAGGTGAGGAGGGATTTTTATATGTAGAATCTTACCCAAGTTGGGTTATGAGGAGGTTAGTAAAAACTAGACTTAATCAACTCAGAAGGGATTTTCCGGAATTTTTTTGTGCAGACTCTTATCTGGAAACTCCTAATATATCTTCCCCCAGGCCAATATTGAGATGGACAATTCCTTTAGAGGAACAAGGAGTGGCTCTGATTCTTTAAAAAATGAATCTACCCACGACCTAACGGTCGGGGTATCTTCTCTCGATCGGACTTCGTCCGAGTCTGGAAAACCCACGATTTCAAAGTCGGGGTTTTATCGAGATAAACGCATAAGTCTTATTCAAAGAAAAGCTTTGCTTATAGTTTAATTGTTAAATCCTGTAAATTCAATACTCAAGGGGCATTTGACTTTAATAAGGAAGGCGGGTATATTTGTCAGGCTAAAAACTATGCCACCAGAAAAAATTGAAGGTCGACACCATGATTTGCAAATACCCTCTCTAGAGGCAATGCTGGATCTTGCTCGTAGCATGCGTCAATCCTACTCTGTTGCCATAAGCGCAGGAGGAATTGGAATAGCCTTACTTGGGTTAGCTTATAAGTTCCGCGGCGAGGGCTATAGATTAGCCTTTAACACTGCTGTTTCTTTTCTAAAAACGCTCGATGAGGCAAGCTACGACATTCATGATGAATTCAAATTCCCTCTTCCTGATTTGCCAGGAACAGATAGGTTTTCCAGATCAGTAATGAGGAACCTGAGTAGACCAGATACTGAACCCCTCTTAATAGATCGAAGGTTCTACGAACCACCGATTCGGGGAGTTATTGAAATTCCATCGATCCAAGATGGTTTTTATCTTCAAGAAATAAGATTCAGGGAACAAGGTCAGGGTCCAGCTAAAGACAAAGGTAGAAATAGAGTACAAAGAAGAATCGTTACAGGAAGGTACAGGTTGGGTGATTTAGATCCGGTTTTTCCAGATCATATTGAACGCGCCGGAAGATCACTTGCGGATTTTTACTGAATTTTCTTTTAAC
>JACPKO010000042.1 GCA_016186985.1 Candidatus Daviesbacteria bacterium | reverse complement strand
ATCAGTTAGGGGCGGGAAGGATGCTGCCCAAAGAAAAAAGACGCTGGAGGCTGAGCATGCTCAATTGGTTAAAGAACTTCGTGGGGTAGTTAGGGGTTCAAAAAGTATTAAGACCATTTCCGGACAAATTAAAGAAGCAATGTTGGGGTTCGTGCCGCTGTCACGTCCCAGACAGAAATACTATAATGATTCTGATGAATTTGAAAAAGCCGCTAATCTTTATGAGGCGCTGATGTATGTTTCCCCTGGTGGTTGGAAGAAAAAAGACCTTATGAAAGCCACTGGGGGTAAAGGTGTGGTGCCTGTTTTTACATCGCTTATAAATGAGAGGTTGATTGAGGATTAGGTAGATAATTATGAGTCGCTTAGTACCTCGTAAAGTACATTGACCTCTTTTAACTTTTGCAAACTTTAGAATTTTGTCTTTTTTTGGAATCAAAGATTTGTTATCATGAATATATACATTTGTAGCCAATATTTTAGGTATGGCAAAATATATGGCAATATGGTAATATATTTATGAATACATCCTTTGACTGGGATGAGGATAAGAATGCTGAGAATTTAAGAAAGCATGGAGTCAATTTTGAAACAGCACAATACGCGTTTGCTGACCCGAGTCAGGTAATCGCTGAAGATCTAGAGCATAGTCAAAAGGAAAAAAGATTCTACTGTTTCGGAGAAGTGAAAGGAGGTATATTAACTGTCCGTTTCACCTATAGAAAAAACCGCATTAGGATAATTGGTGCGGGCTATTGGAGAAAGGGTAAAAAAATCTATGAAGAAAAAAATCATGTACACAGATGAACCAATTAATGCAAGAGTTATAGAAAATTTCTTGCCAAGTCCGGATGATCTTATATTTAAAGAAAAGAGGACAAAGGTAACTTTAACACTTTCTCAAAAAAGCTTGGACTTTTTCAAAAATGCTGCTAAAAAACATGGAGCTTCTTATCAGGCAATGATTAGAAGGCTTATTGATTATTACGTAGTAAACCAAAGAGTTTAATTCGATCCTTATGGCCTAGATGAATCATGAAAATAGTTTACCCTGAGCGAAGTCGAAGGGTTTCCTAATAAGGCTATAGTCCTGAGCTTGCCGAAGGATACTTTCACCCCGCCTGACAGGCGAGGCTCGTCTTTAGACGGCACAAGGATCATTTGGTATAAGTATTATATAAGAACTCTACTTATTCTTGCTAGAAAGTAATTGTTGAAGACATGTGATCAAAAATTTTTAATAATGCTTCATCTGTATAATTTGAAGTGTTATTACTAAGTAGGGAAACAGTTAACATAACAAATGAATTACCCTTTTTAACCACTGTAGTAACACTATTTATTTCTCCGTATGGAACAAGCCTCTTAGCTTCTAATCCATTTACCTTAATATTAATTACTCCCTTTTCATCAGGACAACTACTATTTTTATCATGACAATAATACTGTTTGGTGTACTGGTTTAAAGTGTCGTTACTGATATAATCTTCAACAGTAATTGGTGCTTTTGTAATATCATCTGGTGAAAAAGGAACTGTATGACCTCCCTCAATGTATAAATTATCTACTTTCCATTCTGACGGATACTCTAATCTGAACTGAACAGGTGCATTTGTAGGACTTTTGTACTTTGCCCATTTAGTTGGAATGTCACTTTTCTTTGCGGGATTAATTGAACTTATCTGATTTCGTGTTTGAGCGCTGGGATTCAAAGAAGAATTTTGATATTTTATTCCGAAGAAAAATCCTATCAGTAGAGATACTAAAACAGCAATTACTAGATATACGTCACTAGTCCTTCTTTTTCTCATATTTATAAAAAGTTTCTCACGAATAACTTATACCCGCAACGGGCAACTAATCAACTTCTGTTAATTTCTTTCATCTATTTTTAACAATCGTTAACTAGTGATCCGGCAGGGATTCGAACCCTGGACCAAAAGCTTAAAAGGCTTCTGCTCTACCACTGAGCTACCGGACCTTCATTAATTTTAACCAGTCCCGTCCTCTATGGGACTTTAAATATTTTTCTCTAATAACTGCGTCTTCCCTTGTTGCATACTCTTCTTTGTAAACCAACTTCCAAGGCCCTTTGTTAATTTTAGTATAACTTCCCGATTTAGCAGGTAATTTTCCATTGTGTCTTTTAAATCTCAGATCTAAATCATTTGATTGTCCAATGTATATTTTCCCTGACGATTCACTTTTTATTACATATACATAAAACATAAAAGCTTAAAAGTCCGGCTTTGCCGGATCTACCACTGAGCTACCGGACCTCGTCGAAACTCGACTACCGCTTCCGCAATTTCTGAATTGCTACAGCTTGTGTCTATAAAAAATGAATAATTCTTCGTAAGTACGAGGTAATTATATCTGTAATGAGGCTAAAAATACAACCGGACACAGAAAAAGCCCCTTGCGGGGCTTTTTCCCTTCTCGCCATACAAAGTCCTATTGCTAAAACTTCATACATAAACAACTTAGACAGTCAGATATGTTTTAGCGAGAAACCCAGTTTACACTGGACTCTAAAAATAGCGATTTTCACATCTTCAGTCAACTAATTAAATATATATAAAAGGGTATCAATCTAGTACTAAAGTAGTATTAGACTAAATCCACATTTTTTGATAAAATTTCAAAGCTTTTATTAAGACCCGCCTTCGTCTTAGAGTATGGAGTGCTATTGGACGAAGATCACAATAGCTAGCGAAGTACTTGCAGACGATGAGCGGCGAATAAGCGAAGCGTAATGAGCCGCCTTCGTCTAGTGGTTAGGACGCTGGGTTTTCATCCCAGTAATCACGGGTTCGACTCCCGTAGGCGGTACTTAGATTAGTATAGCAGTCTAATCCCTTACTTAGTCTTCTGGTCGGCAAACCTTTTTAAAGTATCGAATTGGCTTTGGTGACAATAGAGTGTGTCGTAAGCCCTAATAAGGGTAACGGGACTGCGATTTCCAAAAAACTCAACAATCCCTTCTTTAGTCCATCTCCTTGACACACCAGCTCTACGTAAAGCTTTTGACGCAGGTATAAAACCTAAGCGTTCTCGGTACTGATTTATTATTGGGGCAGGAGGTAGCCGAAGTTCAGGTCCGCAAACTATTTCCAATACTTCTTTATTTTTATACTCGCTTAAATTAGGGTTACCTTCATAAGCTTGTTTGATTCTGTCAGTATGGGCAATCCAGACAATAAAGCGTCTCTGCCTGACGCCAGCCTGTTCACCTGATTTGATTATTGATTCTTTTATAGACAGAGGGATTTGGGCCGCTGTAATAGTATCTATAAATGGACTAGATAATCTAACTGGAAAATGATACCCAAGTTCCTGGGCTAATTTAATTGCCGTTGTGACAACTGGTGGATTTTCAGTAGATAAAGCTAAATATTGACCCATTGATAATTCATCAAGTGCTTTCTGAATTTCAGGATCGGTGGAAGATAACACTCTCAGAGGTTTTTCTCCTCTCTCTAATTCAATAGGTCTTCTATTACCCATAAGAGGAATATTTAGTCCCATTTCTCTCAATCTGCTACGCATGTAGGCTTTATCATTTGTGGTTAGATCATATTGCCTTAAAACAGTTTTCCCGTATTGTCCCTGGGTAAGTTGATCTGCGACTTGTTTAGCTACACCACCTTTTCTTTCTGACATTTTTAATCGATGATATTTTGATCCTCTCTTGTTTAAAGATAAGCGTCCTAGTGGAAATGCTTTTCGCAGGGCTGGACTGCTGTTGATATGTAATCTCTCTATAAATGCGTGAACTCTAAATCCAATTGCACCTCCTGTTAAAGGTGTTGGATTTCCATCATTATCTCTACTATTCTTTCGGGTACTTGCATAAACTCTTCCGATATCAGAGAGTCTGCCCGGACTTGCAAAATAACTTCCAGCAATATTCCTTATCTGTACCCATTCTTGCTCAGGGGTTTTGGGAGGAGGTATCAAATGTGCCCCTTCTTTAATTGCTCTTGTTAGAAAATTTCGAGTATAAGGATTTATATATGATATTTCTGATTCTGCCCTGCTCATGAGAGTGTGATACTTCTTAATAGGAGATTCTAATCCCTAAGGGTAGATGAATGCTAGACTTGGCTTTAAGCTGCCACTCAGTAGAGTTTGCCATACATTCAATGTACCTAGAAGCTGGTTCCCATTCGTTTGGGGTACATATTCATGAATTAGAATATTCAAGGTACTGGCCTGCTGTCATTGAGAAGCCGTATTCTGAGCTAAGAACTGTACCTAAGACCTTACCTTTAACATCAACTGTTTCCAGAAAGTTTGAGTATTTGCGCATTAAGCGACTTATGTTCTTAAACTTATTATTATCCTTTTTGCTAATCTTTCTTAAACCGTTTAGAAACATTAGTCCAAGGTGCGGCCATCTTGCAGTTTGATGAAAACCCTGCGCAGTTAGTCTTGTAAGCAGCGGTTTTAAGGAATTGGGATAATTTATAACTGATGCTCTCATTGGATAAGGATCGAATATTTCAAGCTGATTTAATTTATCGGCCAGAGTTGACCTGATAGCTTTTGAGAATAACCCAAAGTAAAGAGCGAGAACTGCTGAATCTACACTGAGTTGTTTACTACCCGAGTAATCTACAAGAAAGTTTTTTTTAAACCTTCGGGAGAGCAATTTTTTTTCTATCACGCCTGGATTGAAATTAGTTTTAAATTCCATCTTTCTTGTAAGATAAAGCATGTTTAAAACACAGATATTATTCCAGGTCGATGAGGGGCGCTTAATTGTATCCATCCAATCGCCCGTCACATTATTTTTGACTATCCCGTCAGGATCAAGGTACTCGGATTCAAAATCGAAAATAAGTTTTTGAAGCAGAGGTTTATATTTTTTTAGCAGCAAAGTGTCTTTAGTTACTTCTTTGTACTTACCTAAACAATAGATTAACCAGGGAAGTGAATCTGCCCTTTTCCAGGGAATATCGGATCCGCTCTTTTGTGAGTAACAGGTGAAAACTTTATTATGTTTTGAAGAAATTTCAAGGATGTGCTTCAGGATGGATTTTAGAATTTTAAAATCAAACACATGTCCTAAGCCGTCAAAAGCAACGCCCAAATCTGCGATCCACATTAACTTATAATGCCCCCAGCCGGATAATAGTAGCTTATTATCTTTTAAATTTGATCTAAGTACATGGCTGGCCATATCTTCCAAACTTTCTATTTTGATTCCTGGTATTCCTACCAAACGGGTTTTTAAAGAGTCAAAAAGGATATTTTTTATAGTATATATCGTTTCAAGTGAAATAATATAATCCTTAAGTTTAATTTCATTCATGCTTTTAAAGTAAGCAGCTGACCTTCGGAATAATATACTCGTTTAACTCGAGTTTGCAACTCTCGTTAATCGATTATGTACCCAAAACTTTACCTAAAAATTGCAAATCGGAATATTTTGGGTATAACATGAACAGCTCTTAAATTTTTTGGGGTACAAATATTATTTGTCTAAAAGGGTTTGTAATCTCGCTGCTTCTAATCTGTGTGAATCTCCTGCAGTACTATTTCCATGAATTTTATCTATTCCTTCTCCAAATATTAGTAGAAACTCTATTTGATCCTTAATTTGTTGCCTATCTAAGGCTGTACGTATTGCTTTAGAATCTTCTTTTGCGGCATTTCTTTGATTGTCTAACTGATTATTTAAGTTTGCATATGCTTGATATCTGGAATAGCTTTTTCTTGCAGCCTGCAAACCTGGTTGATTGATTAGTCCATCAGCCACAAAACTAATAGAAGAAGCAGCTGCTTCTGAGAGAGGCTCTCTTGCTAAATATATGCTCCCCACAGTTAAAATTGCAGCGGCTCCTCTCAAAACCCGCTGAGACAGCTGGAATCTTTGTCTCCCACGAGCTCGATGTCGCGCTTCTACTGATGGACGAACATCTTCTACAGGTATTCTTCTCGAGGGTCTGCGGGCTCGATATTCTTCCTCCGGAGCAGGAGATACAACTTTTTCAGGAGCAGGAAGTAGAACATCAGCAGCTTTCTCTACTGGAGTTGGATATTGATTTCCCCGCATTCTTTTAAAAAAAAGTGTTCCTGAAGGAAATTTCCGGCCATCAAATAAACTCCCATTCACAGTCAAACTTATTGCCTCTGGTTTTGGTTCATTAGGATCTCTGTCTTTTGAATTCATCGTTTTTATAATACCAGATTCATAAAGAGAAGTCAACTACTATAGGTTCAGATTGTCTCTTACTTTTTTTGCAGTATAATTACAAATTATGAACTGGGTTGATATAGTTATAATTGTTTTACTTTTGTTTTTTATTTATGAATCCATAGGACGAAATTTACTGGGGGAAATTTTAGATTCAGCGTCTTTTCTTATCGCCTTTATTGCATCACTACGCTTTTACAATGAATTTTCAATTTTTTTTATCTCAAACTTTCAAGTTCCGAATTCTTTAGCAAAAATTTTTGGATTTCTTTCCGTCTGGTTTTTAGTTGAAACAGTCTTTTTCGGTATAACCCACTTTGTCGTTTTCAGGTTGATAAGTATTATACGGTTTCCTAAATGGATTAATTTATTCTCTTTTATTCCTGCACTCCTCCGCGGGCTAGTTTTTATTTCTATAATCCTTGTTTTATTGGGAACATTCCCGGTTCAGCCCGGGATAAAAAAAGACATCCATGAGTCAATAATTGGCTCAAACATCTTAAACAAGACATACCAGCTTGAAGGACCGCTAAAAGGGGTGTTCGGGGGCATAACAGAAGACACTTTTACTTTTCTGACTATAAAGCCAAAAAGTAATGAGATAGTTGATTTAGGTTTTAAAACAAGGGAATTTAGTCCTAATCCAGGCTTTGAAAACCAACTGATTAACCTTGTAAATAAAGAAAGGGAGACGAACAGCCTAAAGTCTTTAGAATTTGATCCGGCGCTGACTAAAATAGCGAGGTCACATTCAGCAGACATGTTTAAAAGGGGATATTTTGCCCATAATTCGCCCGAGGGGAAAAATGTATCGGACAGGGCAATGGAAGAAAGTTACAGCTTTTTAGTTATTGGGGAAAACCTGGCTTATGCCCCGACCGTGGAGCTTGCACATAAGGGTTTAATGAATTCCGAGGGTCACAGAAGGAATATTTTATCCCCTGATTTTAACAGAATCGGGATTGGTATAATGGATGGCGGGGTTTACGGACTCATGGTGACCCAGGTGTTTAGCGATTGACGCGCAAATGAATTTTAAAAAAACACTAGTTTTAACAGCGGTTTTGATCTCCTCGGTATTCATAAGCTCTTTACTAATCTGGCAGGGTTTGAATCTGGATATTAAAGAGGAACAGCCAGAGGTATTAGGAAGCCTTAACCCGGTTGAGGAAGAAATTAAGCTTTCCACTCCTTCAGCCCAGGCTCAAAAAAGTTTCCTGGTAACAAAAGTTATAGATGGAGATACCATAGAAATAAAATCTGATCCCAAAACGCTCAAAGTGCGCTTGATTGGTATTGATACCCCGGAAACAGTTGATCCGAGAAGGCCGGTGGGATGCTTTGGTAAAAAAGCCAGCGCCGAGACAAAAAGACTGATCGAGGGTAAACAAGTAATTTTGACAAAAGATGTTTCCGAAACCGATAAATACAACAGGCTTTTAAGGTATGTTTTTTTGCCGATCGGGGATGGTGAAAATTTGTTTATTAATGACTATCTGATAAGGCAGGGGTTTGCCAAAATTTTAACCTATCCGCCTGACATAAAGTACGACTCAAGATTCCTGCAGGCAGAGAAAGAAGCAAAGGATAATTTAAGGGGACTTTGGGGGCAGTGCAAATAAAAAATTTACAATTTACAATTTACAATTTACAATTAAAACATGGATAAAAAATTCTGGTTTCAAATGGCAGGGCTTTCAATAGTTATACTCGGTGCGACCTTTCTAGCTTTTAATTATAAATACCTTCTTCCTTTCACTTCGCAAATAAAAAATTCAGGTAAGCAAAACATATCAGTAAATAGCCAGACCAAAATTTTAAAAATAGTTGATGCGTCCGGAAACATAAAGGTTGCTCTTGATGTTGAAATAGCGGACACGAACGAAAAAAGAAATAAAGGTTTAGGTTATCGAGCAAGTCTTGCCACAAATTCCGGAATGCTTTTTATCCACACACCAACTAAAAAATATACCTATTGGATGAAAGGTATGCAGTTTCCTATAGATATAATATGGATTTTAAATGACAAAATTGTTGATATACTGCCGAATGTACCCCCCCCTATCGAAGGACAAACTGATGAAACCCTGGAGCGATATTCCTCAACCGTAGATATCAACCGGGTTCTGGAAACAAATGCCGGGTTTGTTATAACTCATGATATTCAAGCCGGAGACAGGATTGTATTAGAATAACAGTCAGATTATGCAAATATTGCCTTTAAGGTTCATCCACGATTTCGATAAAAAAACAATAGGAGTCAATTTGTTTAATTTGGCCAAGCTTAACCACTTTGGGCTGCCGGTTGTTGAGTCTGTAATAGTTTTGCCTCCGACTGACTTAATAAAAAAAATCATCGACAAATATTCCAGTCATAAAACAATCTCCGATAATATGGGCAATTTAAAACTTGAGCTTTTTAAGTTAAAAATGCCCGAAGCCTTCGATGTTCATTTAAATTCTTCGCAAAGCAAGCACAAAGTGGTTGTTAATTTAGAAAAACTATGGAGGGATTTACTTCAGAAGTGGTACAGCGAGTTAGTTTCAAAAATTGAAAGGCAGGAAAAAATTTTTTTAAATCTAACACCCCAGCAGGTTATTTTTTCTTCTAACTTTTCCTCTTTCGGGGCAGCTTTTTTTGATGAGGATAAAGGTCACGTAGTAATAAAAGTTGACGAAGGAAAGGCGGATTTTAAAGTATCAGAGGAAATTGAAAATCTGGTTATTGCAGGCAACAAGAAATTGATTTTACCGCAAATTTATTATTGGGTAGAGGAGGAGAGGAAGATTAAAATTATCAAGCTTTCCCCTTTCACTCAAAGCTTGGAAGAAAATACCCAGGCAAAAGAATTTGTTCTTCCTGCCCCAAAAAAAATGCAGGTAAAAAAAACTGCAACGAAACTTTTGCTTGATTATTCCGGTGAAGTTTTGCCGGATTTAAATCCGGATGCTGTTTTGCTCCATCTGGAAAATCCAGATGTTGAAAAAATAGCCGGACAAGTTAATAAGATTTTGCAATTTAGGGATTGTACAATTATCTTTCACCCAAACTTTGTAAATAGTAAAGAGCAAAATTTGGAATATGCCAAATCCTTTCTATTCTTTAGAAATAAAAAAAACTTGAATTGCCAGATAGTCCTGCCTGAAACTTTTTCAAAAGATGAGTTCCTAAATTTAAAAAGGGATTATGCAGCTTTAGGTATTTACAGTAAAGGAGGTCTTAAAATTTGGAAGCAATTTTCCTGCGTTGCGGATTTTCTAAATTTGCAGGATTATTTAGATGCAGGGTTTGACGGCGCTTCTGTAGATTTGGATAAAATTGTAGAAATTTTAACCGGAATAGAAGCAGAGCTTTTTTTATCTGATCCAAGGAAAGATTGGATAAACCCGGTCGAGAAATTTTTTAAAGAATTTGGATATTTAAAACTTATTAAAAACAATAAACAGGTTTTAGTATCTGGAAAAACCATCGCCTGCGAGGAATTATTGAACTTCTTTATTAAATCTGGTGTTTGGGGTATTGCAGGTTTGCCAAATACGATTAACGCTTTACGGGAGCATGTAAGCTTTTTGGAAAAAACACTAGCAAGGACTAAACGGATAGGTTAAGAAGTAGAATATATTCTCCCTTTGGGTTTTTGGCTTCTTCGAGAATTTCTGAAATTTTTTTGGAAATTACTTTTTGGTGGATTTTTGTGAGCTCCTTCGCTAGTGTGATTGGGATATCTCCAAAATTTTCTCTCAAATCCTCCAGCGTTTTAGTAAGCTTGTATGGTGAAATTAAGATTATAAAAGTCGTGCTACAAATTCTTGCTATAGCAGAAATTTGTATCAGTACTTTTTGTCTCTGGCCGCTCTTTTCCGGTAAGTAGCCCAAAAAAAAGAATTTATCCGGAGGTAATCCTGAAAGGGTGAGGGCAACTACAGGGGAGACTGCTCCGGGAAGGGAATCAATTTCTATATGTTGATTTATACATTCCCTAACCAGTTTATAACCAGGATCTGAAATTAAAGGAGTGCCTGCGTCTGAAACCAGGGCCAAATTTTTTCCTGATATTAGTTTTTCTATAATCCGGGGAACAGTTTTATATTCATTAAAATCATTTAAGACTAAGAGCGGTTTTTTGATCTGGTAATGATTTAAAAGTAAAGAGCTTCGCCTTGAATCTTCGCAAATTATTTCATCAACAAATTGCAAAACTTCCAAAGCACGCAAAGTTATGTCTTTTAAATTGCCTATTGGTGTTGGTACAATAATTAACATTATGCTTGAAGCAGTTGGCCATTGGATTATAACTTTTATCTCTGATTGGGGCTATACCGGGATCGTTATTACCATGGCAATTGAATCAGCGTTAATTCCTTTACCTTCAGAAATCATCATGCCTTTTTCGGGATACCTGGTTTCAACAGGCAAGTTTAATTTGCACCTGGTAGCATTATCAGGTGCCGTGGGGAATGTAGTAGGCTCGCTAGTTGCTTATGCTATTGGTTTCTGGGGACACGAAAAAATAGTAAGGCGTTTTTTAAGAAAGTATGGCAAATGGATCTTGCATACGGAGGAAGATTTGGATGAAGCAGAGAAACTTTTAAATAAATACAAAGATTGGGTGGTCTTAGGGACAAGGGTTTTGCCGGGAATCAGGACAGTAATATCCCTTCCATGCGGTATAGCCAGGCTTCCTGTTATAAGGTTTGCAATTTTAACTTTTATTGGATCTTTAATTTGGTCTTACTTTTTAGCATGGATAGGTTTGGTTATGGGCGAAAATTGGGATACCTTAGGACCCTACTTTCACTCATTTGACGCTGTAATTGTTGTTTTAATTTTGGGCTTAGGCGGATGGTATATTTGGCATAAATGGCACAAGATGAACAGTCAAAAATTTAAAGTTGCGAAGTAATCGTCCGGGGTTTCAGCTCTTCTGATTTGCTCAACAGACCCGTCAGGTTTAAGTAAAAGTTCAGCGCTTCTAAGTTTTCCGTTATAATTAAATCCCATTGTGTGGCCATGTGCGCCTGTATCATGAATTACAATAATATCCCCTATGTCTATTTTAGGAAGCTTTCGATCAATTGCAAACTTGTCATTGTTTTCGCATATGGAGCCCACAACATCATAAGTTTCAGTTAAAGGAGAATCCTCTTTCCCCAAAACTGTTTCATGATGATAGGCGCCGTACATTGCCGGTCTCATTAAATTGGCCATACAAGCGTCTACTCCAATATATTTTTTGTATGTATCTTTAGTATGAATAGCTGTTGTAACCAAATATCCATAAGGACCAGTTACCATTCTCCCGCATTCAAAAACAATTTTTAAAGGAGTTAGTTGGTTATTAGCTACTGCGTTAGCAGGAGCTTTGCTCATCAGTTCATCGTATAATTTTTTTATCTTTTCAGAAATAAAATTTAAATCAACCGGATCTTGTTCTGGCTTGTAAGGAATTCCGATCCCTCCCCCCATGTTAATGAATTCTATTTGTATACCAACTTTTTCATTGATTTCTTTAACCAATTGAAATAACATGTCTGCTGTTTCTATAAAAGCATTTTTATTTAACTCATTAGAAGCGATCATTGTGTGAAGTCCGAATCTTTTAACTCCTTTTTGCTTCATAGTTTCGCAGGCTTTAAAGAGCTGGTCCTTTGTCATTCCGTATTTTGACTGTTCCGGACTGCCGATGATTATATTCCCCTTATGTTCCCTTAAGGGACCCGGGTTATATCTAAAACAAATAATTTCCGGAATCCCCGCAGCTTTTTCTAAAATAGGAATATGGGTTATATCATCAAGATTTATGATAGCCCCGAGTTCAAATGCTTTTTTGAATTCTTCGTAAGGAGTGTCGTTTGAGGTAAACATAATGTCTTCTCCGGAAAACCCGACTTTTTCAGCCAAAATAAGCTCGGTCAAAGCACTGCAGTCAACACCCATGCCTTCACTTTTTAAAATCTTTAAAATATAAGGGTTAGGTAAAGCCTTAACAGCAAAATAATTTTTAAACCCGGGAGTCCAGGAGAAAGCCTGATAAAATTTTTGGGCATTTTCCCGAATAGCTTTCTCATCATAAACATGAAAGGGAGTTGGGTAGTCCTTAATGATTTCTGCTATTTGGGCTTTGTTAAATGGTAAGGGTTTGTTGTTCATGATTTTTTATCAAATGTTAAAGTTTTTAGATTTGAACTGTAGATTTGACATTTAAGCTTTGAGTTTTAAGTTATTGATAATGCTTTTAACTGCCTTTTCTATATTTTCTCT
>JACPKO010000003.1 GCA_016186985.1 Candidatus Daviesbacteria bacterium | reverse complement strand
TTTCACATTTATTCCCCCGCACATTGATGCGCCTTACCGCAACAGCAATCTATACGTAATGCCGGACAGGAGGGATTTTTTCTTCTATAAAAAAGAAGGGGCAACCCACGCTCAAATAGTTAGCCGTGAATTTTACCTGCAAACGTTAAACAGACTCTTTAAGGGAGCCCCAAGATGGAATACTAAGGAAAAAAATTTTCCTAAAGAACGCTGGGGCAAGGAGGATGTATTTGACGAGATTTTATATTGGAAAAGTAAAAATCCGGTTTTTCAAATCAAGACGCATAAAGGTATGCGGTATTATACCCATTCCGACAGAACACCTATTCGCAAATTGCCTTATTGGGGCGAAGGCAGAGCTGTGAGGAAAAAATATTTATGGTCAAATTGAATCTGGGGTGTAAACACCGAAAGCTGCCGGGCTTTGATAATCTGGATAAAATTTACGGCTGGTATTTTCAGGATGGTTTGCCGCAATATCCTGACGGTTGGGTAGAAGGAATTACCATATCCCATGCTTTAATGTTTCTTACCCCTGCCGAACTTGAAAAATTCACAAAAGAGATGTGGCGGGTTTTAAAGACCGGAGGAGTGGTGAGAATCACCGAAGACGATACTGAAAACCCATTAAGCGATATGTATAAAACCGGCAATATTGAATCAGGCCCGCGGTGTCTGACCGGACCAAAAATGATGCGCAAAGTACTGGAAGGGGCGGGGTTTAAAGTTTATGACGTTGACCCCTCCACCACTCATTTTAAAGATAAATCATTAATGCAGGCTTACCGCGGCGGGCCGCCAAAACGTTTTTTTATTGAGGGAGTTAAAAACCCTATAGAGCCGGAAAGAAAATCGGCATTAATAGAGGGAATTAAAAATCAGGGCAGGCCTTTTGAAATCCCCGACTGCTCGAGGGATGACCTGCCACAGTTTTTTGTAGATATGGGATATAAAGTTGGAGCAGAAATTGGTGTCTATAAAGGAGAATTTTCTGAAAAATTTGCAAAAGCAGGACTTGAACTTTACTCTATCGACCCCTGGCGGATATATAAGGATTATAGCAACCCCCGCGGCCAGGCCAGGCTGGATTTCCAATATGAACATACAAAACGGGTTTTAGCACCCTACCCCAAATGCAAAATAATCAGAAAAACCTCAATGGAGGCGGTTGAGGATTTTGAAGACGGGAGTTTAGACTTTGTTTATATTGACGGAAATCATGAATTTAGGTATATTGCCGAAGACCTGGCTGAGTGGACAAAAAAGGTAAGGAAAGGCGGGATAGTTTCCGGCCATGATTATTTTTTTAACAAGACCGGAACAGGTGCGCAAATCTGGCATGTAGCACATGTCCTCAAAGCATATGTAGCCTCTTTTAATATATCAAACTGGTATCTGGTCGGCAGAAAAGTTCCTCTGGAAGGAGAGAAAAGAGATAAGTGGCGAAGCTGGATGTTTTTAAAATGAAGACTCTGGATTACATTGTAAAAAAATATAACCTCAGTTTAGCGGATAGAATTGAAATTCCGAACGTCGGAAGGGATGACCTGGCTGTCCTGCTAAATGAACTTGATTTTAAAACAGGCGTGGAGATCGGAGTTGATCAGGGATATTATTCCGAGGTTCTTGCCAAAGCCAATCCGCAAATGAAAGTATACGGAGTTGACCCCTGGGAATCACTTGAGATCTCCAAGGATAATTCCCCGGAAAGAAGAACGCAAAATCATCGTTCTCAGGCACGAATCAACATGTTTTACGAAAAAGCCAGGATACGGTTATCCCGGTATCCCAATTATGAAATTATTAAGGAATATAGCATTGACGCGGTCAAAAGATTTAAGGATGAGTCTTTGGATTTTGTTTATATTGACGCCAACCATGAATATTCGTTCGTTATATATGATATATCTATGTGGAGCAAAAAGGTTCGCAAGGGGGGAATTATTTCCGGACACGACTATTACAATACAACCAGTTCCAGCAGGTATAAACTTATCGTTAAGCTGGCTGTTAACAATTATGTTGCTGAAAACAAGATTAAACCGCTTATTATTTGGGGAGCCCACGCTTCAGTTCCGGGAATAAAAAGAGATGACTGGCGTTCCTGGATGTGGGTAATATGAAAATAATTGACGGTTTAAAATTAAAAGGCAGGCCTGCTGAAATACCGGACAGCTTCAGAAATGATCTGCCGGAATTGTTCAAAGAATTGGGCTTTAAAGTCGGGGCTGAAATTGGAGTTTACAGAGGAGAATTTACTGAAAAATTCTGCAGGGCAGGCCTGAAGATGTATGCAATAGACCCATGGATCGGATATAAAGGAGCAGGGAGAAGCGAAAAGGCACAAGATATGCAGGATTATAACTTTGAGTGTGCTAAAAAAACCCTATCTCAATATAAGGACTGTACACTGATCAGAAAGACCTCAATGGAAGCCCTAAGGGATTTTAAAGCAGAAAGCCTGGATTTTGTTTATATAGATGGCGATCACCGCTTCCCCGCCATAGCGGCTGATATCTATGGATGGTATCCAAAAGTTAAAAAGGGCGGGATAATCTCAGGAGATGATTATTTCTGCACCAGCCCGGTAGCTAATAATGTTCTATGCCATGTCAAACCAATAGTTGACGCTTTTGTGCAAACTTATGATCTTGCTGATTTTTACATAATCGGCCAAAAAGACAAAAAACCCAGCTGGATAATTGTAAAGTCCTGATTATGGTTTCGATAATTATCCCCTCCTACAAGGATCCTTTCCTGCAAAAAACTATAGATTCACTCCTTCAGAGTGCACAGGGTGATATTGAAGTAATAGCAATTCTGGATGGGTATGTTCCTCAGACACCAATAAAATCTGACTCCAGAGTCAAAGTTATAAACTTCAATAAAAACCGGGGCATGAGAGCAGCAATAAATGCCGGGATAAAAGCATCCAGAGGCGAATTTATAATGAAATGTGATTCCCATTGTTTGTTTGGACCAGGCTACGACAAAATTATGTCTGAGAATTGTAAGAAGAATTGGTTAATGGTCCCAAGACGCTATTCACTTGATGAGATTAACTGGTGCAGAGATGAAAAAAGACCGGTCAGAGATTATCATTATTTAGCTTTCCCGGATAAATCAAACGTCAGTGCAGCATGGTTAATTAATATGGACTGGACTGAAATGACTTATGCACGGAATAAACCCGGGTATACTATTGATGACACTATGACCTTTCAGGGAAGCTGCTGGCTGGCAAATAAGAAATACTTTATGAAAAGAGTTGGATTTTTAGACAGCAGAAAGAAAACTTATGGACCTTTTGGCGGTGAACAGCTTGAAATAGGGTTAAAATATTGGCTTGGAGGAGGTAAAATTAAAGTCATTAAAAAAACCTGGTACGCTCACCTTTTTAAAATGCAGCGTCATTATAAAGCCGGTTTATTTACAAGAGATTATAAACTTTATACGAATGTTGCCCGTCACCGCACCTGGTCAGCAAAACATTGGATGGGCAATAAAGAACCCGGCATGATTTACCCGCTTTCGTGGCTGGTAGAAAAATTCTGGCCTGTTCCTTCATGGCCTGAAGACAGGAGTTTATGGGTACTTCCTAAATAATATGGCAACCAACATGAATGTTTCCATCCGTTACAGCACCTTTCTGCCTGTGCTAATGGAAGTTATGAATAGAACAAATGGTGATGTACTGGAATTGGGACCGGGTGTATTCAGCACTCCTTTCCTTCATTGGATGTGCAGAAAAATGAAAAGACATATACTGACGCTTGAAAATGATGAAAAATGGTTTAATTTTTGCAGAAGGTATTATGTAACAGGACGGGGCAAACCATTCTGGCATAGATTTGTATTTGTTAAAAATTGGGACGATGCTGATAAGCTCATCAATAAGACCTGGGATGTTGTTTTGGTCGACCACTCGCCTTCGGAAAGAAGGGTTGTTGAAATACGCAAACTGGCTGACAAGGCCAAATATCTGATCCTCCATGATGCTGATGCGCATAAAGAAAGGAATTATCATTACTCTACAATTTACAGTTTGTTTAAGTACCGCTACGATTTCACCGAAGTTGAGCCTGCAACAACAATTTTAAGCAACTTTGTTGACTTAAAAGATTTCAGCGTATGATAAATTTACTCTGCTATACTGATCCGTCAAAAAATTTTGCTACTGAGGAAGATAAAGTCATGGCTAAAATCCAGATAGATAATGCCCTGGACTTAGGCTGGAAGAGAGAAGATATTTTAATTGCCGCAGATTTTGAATATGAATATAACGGAGTTAAATCAGTAGCGGTTGAAGATAAAAATCCAATTACCTGGAATTTAACTCAGGGGAAAATCGTAGCCATTACTCAGCTTTTTGCCAAAGGACTAATAAAACAAGGACAGCTTTATTGGTTTCATGATTTCGATGCATTTCAGCTTGAATCGTTTACGGAAGAGGAGTTGGAACTTTCAGGATTTGATATGGGACTTACCGATTCTACGCACAGAATGTTCGGCGGCGGCTCATTTTTTTTCAATCATAAAACCAAAGATATCTTTGACTGGACGATGAACAATATTTATCAAAACCACTCAGACGAAGAACGCAGTTTCGAACACCTGGCTAAAACAAACGAACTAAATATGAAAAACAGGTATAAAATGCTCGATCATACATACAACCTCGGAGTAGATAATTTTCAAAGAAATTATGATATGTCTCAAAAACCGATCCGTGTAGCTCATTTTCATCCTTATAAAAAACATCATGTCAAACTATTTAGAGATATTCTGCCCGAGCGTTTTAAAAAAATATTCAGAAGTCACGGGATTGATTAATGTTAAAAAGCCTTTTAAGCAAAGGGGTGATTTCTGAAATTTTAAATACCCTGTAATCAGCTTTTGCTTTTTTAGCTTCACCTGCTTTATCTTCCGTATCGTTATCATGAACAAAAATAATAGTTTTACAACCCGAGGCTCTCCCCGCCTCTGCATCACTTATCTTATCTCCAAGCATCACGCTCTGTTCCAAATCTATTTTTAGGTCTTTCGCTGCCTGTAAAAGCAATCCCGGCTTTGGTTTTCGGCAATCACATATCTCCTTAAACTTTTTAATAACGGCTTTGGGGTGATGGTAACAAACATACGCCCGATTAATAAAAGCTCCTTTTTTCTTTACGAGTTTGTGAACTTTTTCTTCAATTGCATCGGAAACTTTTTGAGACATTTTACCTTTAGCAACTCCAGGCTGGTTAGAAATTTCTATGACCGGGATTTTATGAATATTAGCCCACAGAATAACCTCCCCGATCCCTTCAACAAGTTTTACATCAGTTAGCTTTTGAGGGGAATCCCAGCCATTCTCGTATCTGATCATCTGATTTATAACTCCGTCACGGTCAATAAACAGCGCTCTTTTCTCCATTTTGGATTTAACTTATATCTGCAACAACTTTTACCCCTTCCATATCAAAATTTAGAAATAATTCTGATAATCCTTCTTTTTTCATTTTTACCCTTAGCTTCTCCTTGTCCCCGGGGCAGCAAAATATTAAAAATCCTCCCCCTCCAGCGCCCATAATTTTTCCCCCCAGAGCTCCATTTTTTATGCCTAATTCATACAGGTAGTCAATCCTTGGAGAACTTATGCTGGTGGACAGCTTGCGCTTAGACATCCAATGTTCATGCATTAACCTTCCGAGCCTATTAATGTCACTCTTTATTAAAGCCTGTCCGGTCTGCTGGCCAATGGATTTAATATGATGCAGGTTTTCTATAACTTCCTTATTATTCCTTAAAAGTGCCCTGCTTTGGATTTTTAAGATTTGTTTTTCCTCACGCCGGATCCCTGTATAAAAAATCAAAAGACTGTTTTCCAGATTCCTGACAAATGAAGGTTCCAGATTTAATTTCTTAACGGTTACTGCCCCATTTTTTTCTATTTTAAGCCTTGTTATACCTCCAAAAGCTGCGATATATTGGTCCTGTTTTCCGACCGGTCTTTTTAAAGTTTTTATTTCTATCTGACAAGCTTCTTCCGCTAAGTCTTTAACTGAAATATCCTCATTTTTTAATGTATGTAGAGCCTTCAAAAGAGCCACAAGGTAACTCCCTGAGGAACCCATTCCGGTCCCGGCCGGAAGATCGGCAATTGAGTTTATTTCGATGGAGTCTGAAATTTTAGTTAGTTTAAGAGCTTCGCGCACCAGGTCATGTTTTATTTTTCCTATGCTGTCAACAATTTCAGTCTTTGTATATTTCACCCTGATAAGCTTATCTACTATAGGTCTGTTTACTGTTATGAACATGTACCGGTTTATTGCCGCACTGATAAGTTCTCCTTCGAATTTTGAGTAATATGAGGGTAAATCGGTTCCTCCTCCTCCAAGCGGAATTCTAAATGGAGCCCTGACAAAAATCATGTTGTTTATGAAGCTCCACGGCAATACGCCCTCCGATGTAAACATCGGAGCAAAGCCGTGGTATCTTCTATCACAGCTTCACAGCAAAAGCTGTTCAGCTGATTCCGCCTTCGGCGGAAGAAGCATTCATCCACGAGTGAACTCGTGGTTTTCTGCCATTGCTATAATATACTCTTAATTCCCCTCTTGCAACATCCATATCTCAAAGAGGAGAATGTAGTCCAAAATGAAACACCAGGATATGGTTTTAGTAACAGGCGGAGCTGGATTTATAGGAAGTCATCTGGTTGATGCTTTAATTAATAAAGGATTCCGGGTGCGTGTTTTGGATAATCTTTCGCGGCCGACACACGATGGAAAAATACCGGACTGGTTAAACAATACAGCTGAATTTATAAGAGGAGATGTGAGAATTAAAAAAGACTGGATTAAGGCTCTTTCCGGGGTAGGCGTTGTATTCCATTTAGCTTCATATATGGATTACCATCCGGACTTTAGCAGGTATTTCGATACTAACGTTAAAAGCACAGCGCTTTTATATGAAATTGTAGTCGGGAAAAAACTGCCCGTAAAAAAAATTATTGTCGCCTCTTCTCAATCTGTTTACGGTGAGGGCAAATATACCTGCCCCGGGCATGGTGTTTTTTATGCCCGGATGAGAAGCGAAACCCAGCTAAAAAAGCATGAGTGGGAGGTTTGTTGTCCCAAAGACGGAAAAGCTGCAGAAATACTACCCGAATTTGAAACAGACGAGCTAAGTCCTCAAAGTCCCTATGCAGTTTCCAAACTGGCCTCTGAAAAATTATGTCAAATCCTGGGACAAACTTACCGGATTCCATCTATAGCTTTAAGATATTCAATTGTACTGGGGGAAAGACAATCTTTTAGACATTTTTATTCAGGTGCACTAAGGGATTTTTGCGTAAGAGCTATGGCGGGCTTAGAAATATTGACCCATGAAGATGCAATGCAGATCCGGGACTTTGTAAACATCCATGACGTTACTCAAGCGCATCTTTTAGTACTCGAAAGTAAAAAAGCCGATTACCAGGTGTTAAACGTCGGCAGCGGCAGGACTTCAAGAATTATTGATCTTGCAAATACTGTTTGCAATGCTGCAAAAATAATCCATAAACCCTTAGCAACAGGAAAGTTCCGGATTAACTCTCCCAGAAACTCCGTGATGAGCATCGGGAAACTGAAAAAACTAGGCTACAAACCAAAATATGACCTCAAAGACAGCGTTTTTGAATATCTCCACTGGATACAAGGATACCCTGAGGCGATCAGTTACTTAAAAAAAACCTACGCTAAGATGCATAAAGAAGGAATTCTCAAACCATGAAAGCAGTAATTCTTGCAGCGGGAAAAGGCACGAGAATGCGGCCTTTGACTCTAAATACCCCTAAACCGCTTCTGAAAGTAAACGGTAAACCTATACTTAATTATATCCTTGAATCTTTTCCCCAAGAAATTGATGAAGTTATTATCCCGGTCAAATATTTGGGTAGTCAAATCAAAAAGCATATTGGAAATAGATGGCATGGTATGCAAGTTAGGTATGTTAGAGGATCGGATAAGGGGTCTGCCTATAGCTTCATGGCCGCCCGGAAATATCTAAAGAATGAAAGATTTCTTCTTGTAAACGGTGATGAACTGACTGATCGTGTTGATATCACAAACTGCCTTAAAAAAGAATTTAGTATTTTGGTTTTCAGGACTGAAAAACCAAACCAGAGCGGTATAACGAGCTTAAGAAAAGACGGCACAGTAGAAAAAATTGTTGAAAAGCCATTTAAAACAAACTCTGTATTGGCAGCAAATGGTGTAATGGTATTAAATACTGACATCTTTAACTATGCTCCGGAAATTGTTAAGGGTGAGTTTTACTTGACAGGCATGGTTAGTGATTTTGCCGGGGACCATAAACTATTTCCTGTGAAGCTAAAGAAGACTATTATAGCTATTAGCTCACCGGGTGATTTGATCCGGGCTGAAAAAATTCTCAGCTCAGGGAGATAATTATGTGCGGAATACTCGTCTACCAGGACAAGGGAAATAATTTCTATATCCAAAAGAGGGGTCAGGATTTTACTAATAAAATTCATCGTCACGGATTTACATTCGTCCATAACCTTCTGCATATTACAGGTGAATTCACTCCCCAACCATACGAGGATAATGGAATAGTCTGTCTTTATAATGGAGAAATTTACAACCATAAGTTTAAAAGAAGCGACGGAGAAAATTTAATACCGCTTTATAAAAAATACGGAAGTGATTTTCCCAAATATCTTGATGGTGAATGGGCTATAGCTTTATATGATTTCAATAAAAAACTGGCTATTTTTGCAACAGACCTATTTGCTACCAAACCAATCTGGCGCAAAGGCTTAGAGTGTGCAAGCTACCAGTCCGGAGTCGGCGGAGATAAGATTCCCGCTAATACGATAGAAGTTGTTTACTTTCGACAGAAAGGAGGTTTGCTTAATTTTGATGGTAAGGAAGAATCAAGGAAAATATATGAATGGGATTTAAACCAACATAAAGATACTTACGATGACTGGATAAAGGCTTTTGAAAAAGCTGTAAGAAAAAGGGCAATTAACGGATGTTTTATAGGGCTTTCCTCAGGCTATGACAGCGGTGCAATTGCATGCGAACTTTTAAAACAAAAGGTGGATTTTAAAGCCTACATAATTAAAGGCCGTGAGGATACTGAAGTTTTAAAACAAAGAATGAGACTTATTTCCAACTATGAATATCTCGATAGTCCGGAGGATTTCCGCGAAGAACCTGAATGGGTTAATAATAATATTGAGGATTTTAAATATAAAGTTCCTCAAACTTTAAAAAATGACAGCGCCTCTCTCGGGCTCTCCAAAATCTGCAAAGAGGCTCACAAAGAAGGCAGGAAAGTATACTTAAGCGGACAGGGCGGAGATGAAATAATCGGTGATTATGCATTAAAACCACATCAAAGTACATATAAAGGTAGCTTTCCGCATAAACTTACTCTCTGGGAAAACTTTTACGGCGGTTACCAATACTCTTATTTGGGCAAGGAAGAATACGTCGCCGGTTCTCATTCAATTGAAACCCGCTACCCTTTTTTAGATAGGGATGTGGTTCAGGAATTCTTATGGCTAACATCTGAATTAAAAAACAGGTATTATAAAGCCCCTATCCATGAATATCTCAAAAGAAATAATTTCCCAAATTCTTTCAACAGAAAAACAGGATTAAGTGTTAAGCTATGAGTCCCGTACGAAATCATTATGTTTTATAGCTATATACTGAGGAGCAAGAAAAATGGACAGATGTATACTGGATACATGCAGATTTGCGGAAACGATTCAAAGAACACAATGATGGTAAATCAACTTATACAAAACAACGACGACCGTATGAACTTATTTATTATGAAGCTTGTTTGAACGAAGAAGATGCAAAAGCAAGAGAAAAATATCTTAAATCAGGAAGAGGTAAACGCTACATTAAATATCGCTTGAAGCGTTTCCTATTTCGTACGGGATGAATGACAAGCTATCTAAACTAGCCTTAAAATACAAAGCAGATAAATGCCCCCAGATTAAACATGGTTATACACCATATTACTTTAAACTGCTAAAAGATATGCAATTTACAGTAAAAAAGGTCCTTGAGATCGGTGCGGGCGAAGGAGCAAGCCTTAGAATGTGGCGGGATTTCTTTCCTAATGCCCAAATTTATGGAGCTGAAATTGATCCAAAGCGCATTTTTACAGACGGCCGTATTAAAGTAATCAAGTGCGATCAATCTTCTAAAAAAGACCTTGTTAATTTAATAACCCGGACAGGATCAGATATTGACCTTGTTATTGATGACGGTTCTCACATTCCGCAAGATCAGGTTTTCAGCTGCTTAACTCTAATGCCTCTTCTTAAAAAAGACGTAATTTATATTATCGAGGACGTAGCCGATCCAACTATTGAGAAACAACTCACAGGTTACGAACTTGAGATTCCTGAACTTGTTCACACCAGGCGAAAATATGATGACAGATTAATAGTCGTACGGCACAAAAGCACTACGGATACTTACCAGTATGTTTTAAAAAAATACAATATCAGTCCGGATTCAGGTTCTTTTATTGAAATTCCAAACGTAGGCCGTAATAATCTGGCAGAATTATTTGCAGAGTTAAAATTCAACAAAGGTGCCGAAATCGGAGTAAATGTGGGACATTACTCTGAAATTCTGTGCAAAGCCAATCCAAATTTGCATCTTTACAGTATTGACCCCTGGAAGATTTCCTCTTACGGGCCGGATGTTGTTCCTGCTGAAGTTGGAATTGTAAAAAATCAGGAAGCATTTGAAGCTAACCGTAAAGAGGCAGAAAAAAGACTTTCTGCTTATAACTGTACAATAATTCAAAAAGATTCGCTCACAGCCGCTAAGGACTTTGCTGATAATTCTCTCGATTTTGTCTATATTGATGCAAATCATGAATTTTTAAATATTGCCCAGGATTTACATACCTGGAAAAAGAAAGTCAGATTAGGAGGAATTCTTTCAGGTGATGATTATGAAAATTTTAACTACACTAAGAAAAACCATGTTAAGCAAGTCGTGCAGGTTTATATGCCAAGCTATAACATGCTGCCGTGTTTTATTTTGGGATCAAGAAAAGGCAAAGAAAGAGGCGAGTTTCGTGACCGCATCCGGTCTTGGTTTTGGGTAAAAAGATGACTTCGCAGAACTATTCCGGGAAAGGAATAATTTATTACACAGACAATAGACTCAGCGGGCAGATTTTTTTTGTTGTCCTAAAACAATTACTAAAGGCTAATCTGTCTATTGTCAGTGTTTCACTGCAGCCCATTGATTTTGGAAAAAATATTGTATTAAATTTAACCCCGGGTTACATTACGATGATGAAGCAGATAATAAAGGGTCTTGAGGCTTCTGAGGCAAAATATGTGTTCTTTTGCGAACACGATTGTTTATATCCTACCTCACATTTTGAATTTACTCCTCCTAGAAATGACATTTTTTACTACAATGCAAACGTCTGGAGGTGGAAATATCCTGATAATTACGCTGTTACTTATGACAGGCTTTTATCTTTATCAGGTCTTGCCGTAAACCGTAAATTTGCGCTCAGTCATTACAAAAAGAGATTTAAAAAAATTAAAGAAATGAATTGGGATAAAGACACAAGACACGAGCCTCTGTGGGCACGAAGATGGGGTTACGAACCGGGAACAAAAAAAACAAAACGGGGCGGATTCTCTGATGATGATTTTGAAACGTGGATCAGCAAATACCCGATTATAGACATCCGCCATGGTAAAACTTTTTCCCAATCTAAAGTTACTTTGGATAGTTTTATTCATAAACCGGAAAACTGGCGGGAAACACCGCTTGATAAAATTCCGGGGTGGGATCTTAAAGGATTATTTAATTTATCATGACAAACATATCAATTTTTGCTCAAAAAGCTTTTTTAAACACAGATCCGAAACATGAATTTGTCTATACAGGCACAAAACCCCGCAAGGGTTACCTAAAAAGGGTTTCTTCAATAATCAGAGCCGATCAGGTTGCACTGGCTACCAATGCTAAAATAAATCCCAGGCAAGGATACAAAAAAGACGTCTGTATTTATATTAAGCCCGAATTGGATACTGATCATGATTTTAAATTTGAGGGCGACAGTTCGTACCTGGATGTCATTGACGAATTAGGATATGCAGCTGTTTTAAAAAAACACCCGAAAGTTTGTGCAATTGTCCTCTCTGAAAGGGATTTCATCACTTTAGCCTCTGTAGGTGTAACTAACAAGATAGTTATTATCCCCCAGCACCACTGCAACTTCGAGAGAAAAAAAAGAACCAGAAAGAAAATAATCACCGTGGGGGTTATAGGAAACTACAGGGCATTTCCATACCTCCCTGCTCAGTTAAAACAAAACCTTTCGCAGCGGAATATGAAACTTCTGGAATTTTCTCAGTTTTTTACGAGACAGGATGTTATAGATTTTTACAAAAGCATTGATATACAGATTGTATGGAGACCTTATCTTAAAAAGTTGGCAAATCCGCTTAAAATCGTTAACGCAGCTTCTTTTGGAATCCCGACAATTGCCCTCGATGAAATTTACTTCAAAGAGCTTGGTAATTGTTATATTGGTGTCAGGGATTTTAACCATTTCCTGATTGAACTGGACAGGCTAAGAGCATCATCCACGCTTTATGACGCCTATTCTAAGTTGTGCCTTAAAAAAGCAGAAAATTATCACATTGAAGAAATTGCTAAATTATATAAGAACTTAAGATGAATGCTTTATTCGCAGAAGAACTTGCCCCAAGGGATACTTCGGAGCTTGCTCCAAAGTAGTTCATTGCTTTTTATAAGCTTTTAGGTTAAATATATTGGCATATGTCCGCACAAGATTTAAGCATACTCATCCCGGCCAGAAATGAAATGTTCTTAGCCAAGACTATTGAGGACATTTTAGCCAATATTGAAGCGGATACGGAAGTTATCGCTGTTTTAGATGGTGCATGGGCAAAACCGCCTATTCCTCAAAACCCCATGGTAAATGTTATATACCTTCCTGAGAGCATCGGACAGCGTGCTGCAACAAATCTTGCCTGTAAACTCTCCAGGGCCAAATATGTAATGAAATGCGATGCTCACTGCTCCTTTGATAAAGGGTTTGACCGGAAAATGATTGAAGCGTTTAAAGAGGCCGGAGATAGCGTAACAATGGTTCCTATAATGCGGAATCTGTGGGCATTTGACTGGAAATGCTACTATTGCGGCTGGAAAAAATATCAGGGTCCGACACCGGCTAGTTGCGGGCAATGCGGAAAAGGAGATAAAATCAGAAGAAAAATGATATGGATTGGAAAACATAACCCCCAGAGCACTTCATTTTGTTTTGATTCAACTCCCCACTTTCAATATTTCGAGGATTGGAAGCATAGACCTCAATATGCTAAAGATAAACAGGAAAAGGAATTGACCGAGACAATGTCCCTTCAGGGTTCCTGCTGGATGCTGACCAGGGACAAATATTGGGAACTTGATATTTGTGATGAAAACTTTGGCAGCTGGGGATCTCAGGGAATTGAAGTTGCAGCAAAAACCTGGCTTTCAGGAGGACAAGTGCTGGTAAATCATAAAACCTGGTATGCCCATATGTTTAGAACCCAGGGAGGCGATTTCGGATTCCCCTACCCAATATCGGGGACTGATCAGGCAAAGGCCAAAAGTTTTGCCCGCGATCTCTTCTTTGAGAATAATTGGGATAAACAAATCCATCCCTTAAGCTGGCTTGTAGAAAAGTTCTGGCCAATTAGAGGCTGGAGCGAGGAAGATCTTCAAAAACTTAAAGCCAATACATTCAAATTCTCTGCCAAAGAAACGGATGTTGAACCGGCAGAAAGTGAGCCGACTGAAGAGTCATCAGAAAAAGGGGCAATTACTAAACCAGCCCCTGCCTCGCCTGACGGCGGGCAAGGCGGGCCGATCGAATCGGGGCCAACCGATGAGCTTGCAGAAAAAAATGCAGTATACCTGGCCAGCATACCGGTAACTAAGGCGGCAAGAGGCAGGCCAAAGAAACTTAATAAATTTGACAAAGTAACTATTATCGGTCATGGCTGGGTAGGAAAATCTGTACATAAACTTTTTCCTGATGCCTATATCTATGACCCGCCGAAAACCGGGAGCAAAAAAAGGGCCAATGAAGGGGATATAGCATTTATTTGTGTCCCCACCCCTCCAATTAATGAGGGTGGGCTTGATATAAGCATTGTTGAGCAGTGTGTTGCCTGGTGTGAATGTCCCTTAATTGTAATAAGATCCACCGTTAATCCCGGAACCTGTGATTATCTTTCAAAGAAATATAATAAAAAAATCCTTGTTCAGCCTGAATATCTTGGTGAGACGCCCCAGCATCCACTTTTTGATGAAAAAAATATTCCATTTCTTGTTATTGGGGGCTCCCCACAAGACAGAAGGACATTAATTAACCTTTACTCAATGGTTTACAATGCCAATGTAAAAATCAGGCAGGTTACCCCCTATGAAGCTGAAGTTATAAAATTAACTGAAAACAGAGCAATTTCGTTTAAAGTAGCAGAGTGTCAGGAATTATATGACGTTTGCGAAAAAGCTGGTATAGACTACTACACTATCAGAGATGCTGTCTATGGCGACGATCCGAGATTTAACTTATGGTGGACTTTTGTTTTTCCTGATAAACGGGGTTTTAACTCGAAATGTATCCCTAAAGATGTATACGCATGGTGTGCGTGGGCTGAAAGTCTTGGGTACATACCGGAAATTACAAAGAATTTACTTAAAGCAAATAAAAAATGGATCTCCCTAAAACACTTTTGATTGAGTCCCCCACAAAGCTTGAGTTCACATAAAATCCTCACCGCCTTTCAGGAGGTGTCCGTTTAAATAAGGATGACATATAATGAAGGCGTAAATAGTTTTTAGCCTTAATACAATGCCCCATAGAATACACCCTTTAATTAGAGAGAGTAGAGTATCCAGATCGGAGCAGGAAAGCTAATGGCTGCACCCTCACCTACATTTAGAAATGCTCAAACAGGGAATAATGGTGGAGGTTCTACTACAGTAGTTGTTACTAAACCTACCGGTTTAGCGGTTGATGACTTGATGCTGGCAGCTATCTCGATACAGGTAACTAGCGGGAGCACACCAACGGTAACTCCGCCGACCGGATGGACAGTACTTGGTTACCAGAGCTCTACAAATGCTTCTGGAAATCAAGAACGGCTGGCTATTTGCTGGAAGATAGCAGTTAGTGCTGATACAACTGCTACTAACTTTACTTTTACTCTATCTATTCAAAGAGTTGCCAATGGTTCCATTTGTGCCTATTCCGGAGTTAATACCGTTGCTCCAATTAATGTATCCAATAGTCAGGATGATTCATCAGCAGCCAGTACAACTGAAACTGCGATCGCAGTAACTACAATACAACAAAACTGTACGGTAGTTAGGGTGTTTGGTAAAACTAGTGACGGGACGTGGACAGAAGCATCGGGAACCGAAAGGGTTGATGTTGCCAGTGGGGATAATGATAATAATGATTTTACTACTCATGCAGTTTCTGATTTAGACCAGGCTTCTCCCGGAACTACAGGTACAGTAGTCGGCACTCATTCAAAAAGTGCTGTTGGATGTAGCTGGACAATCGCTATAGCTGGTGTGCCGGTATCCTCAATATCACCCTCAGTTAGCCCTTCTGTTTCAGTAAGTCCTTCTGTATCTGTAAGCCCCTCAGTATCTACATCACCCTCAGTTTCACCTTCAGTAAGTAAATCTCCTTCTCTTTCCCCTTCAGTCTCTGTATCTCCTTCAGTAAGTAAATCTCCTTCTCTTTCTCCTTCAGTCTCTGTTTCTCCTTCTGTGTCTCTCTCACCATCAGTAAGCCCATCAGTTAGTGTGTCGCCTTCAGTTTCTTTAAGCCCTTCTCTTTCTCCTTCAGTAAGTGTCTCACCAAGTGTGAGCTTGAGTCCAAGTGTTTCTCCTTCAGTAAGCCTGTCGCCTTCACTTAGCCCATCTGTTTCAATAAGTCCGTCGGTATCTGTCAGCCCTTCAGTAAGTGTTTCTCCTTCAGTATCACTTTCACCTTCAGTTTCCCCCAGTGTTTCTCTAAGCCCTTCAGTAAGCCCTTCTGTCTCTGTAAGTCCATCAGTTTCCCTTTCTCCTTCTCTTTCCCCTTCAGTCTCTGTTTCTCCTTCTGTGTCTCTCTCACCATCAGTAAGCCCATCAGTTAGTGTGTCACCTTCAGTTTCTTTAAGCCCTTCTCT
>JACPKO010000039.1 GCA_016186985.1 Candidatus Daviesbacteria bacterium | reverse complement strand
TGCAAGTGGTGTAATCTTGCGCGGGGATTATGCTTATGGGCAGGAAAAACTTAAAAAAATTTCTGGGAAATTTACTGATAGTTTCCGCTCTTACGCTTTTGGGGCTTATTTATTTGCCAATCTTAAAAATCTACCTGCCGGCAAATCCTGGAGTTAATTTAAATTCAAACTTTTCAATAAACATCCCCAGGATTAATGCTTATGCCCCTTTAGTTGATAACGTTGATCCCTGGAATGAAGATGAATATAGGAAAGCTTTAAAAAACGGTGTGGCAATTGCTAAAGGTTTTTCAAAACCCGGAGAGTCCGGGACAATCTATATCTTTGCCCATTCCTCAGATTCCCCATGGCGGATTTCCAGTTACAATACTGTCTTTTTCCGTCTTGGTGAGCTTAAAGAAGCAGATTTGATAGATATTACTTATGCAGGGAAACAATACCAATACCGGGTTTCGTATTCAGTAGAAGTCTGGCCAAATGAAGCGCAAGCTCTAACAAAACAAACAGGAAATCAATTAATTCTCCAAACCTGTACACCAATCGGCACTTCCCTAAAACGCCTCCTAATTTTTGCAAACCCTATTTAGCTTCCCACCTCTCAGGTGTAAAGCTAAACTTCTTCAATAACTTGATGTTTAAGAATTTCCAGGGTGGTTCCGTAATCTATTTGGTCTTCAGTAAATTCCTTGTACTTTTGGGTAGAAGAAAAGAGGTTTAGTACAGGCGTAGGGCTACATAAAACAGAAGTCTGATTTAAATAATTCGGGTATGAAGACCAACTGTAACTAGACAAGCTTTTGCTAAGACCCGAAACGATAGGATTTAAGTGGATATACCTTGATAAATGGATTAACTGTTCATCAGATTCAACATGAACCGCCTTAAAAGAGCCCTGAAGCAAAGCTCCAACCCTTTTATATTTAGTATTGAAGTATTTTGTATAACTATTGGATAACTGACTTATAAAGATTGATATACCACTATCTTTTAATTGCCTCACTAAAAAATGGAAATGGTTGGGCATTAGACAATAGCAAATGATCTCAACCAACTCCGAATCCGGAGCAGGCTTGAAACTTTGCAGTCCGGATTTGGCAAAATTGGAAAATTTAAGCTTAGGACCTAAAAATTGGTAGTAATAGAAAGTCTGCTGGAATCTCTTATAATCCCTTGGCTGGATAAAGATATTTCTTTTATCACTTCCCCGGTTATAGACATGATAAAACTCTCCATTTCCGAAAGTGACATTTCTTCCAGGCATACCTTTAATTTAGCTTCCCACCTTAAAGGTGTCAAGCTAAACATTAAGTTTGTATCAGAATAGGAAAGCCCTCCGATGAACTTCGGAGGGCTTTCAATGAACTCGTCTCAACTCACCTTTAAGGGGTGATGTTAAGATTGTTTGCTGGACCAGTAACATTAACTGTTACATTATCTGTCGCATTACCTGTGGTTGTATTAACACTCCCATTAGTATTGTTATTGGTCTTATTTTTGCCAGTTTTTGCCTTTGCTTTAATTTTGCCTTTAACTTTAGCCTTATTAGTCTGATTTGCAGTCACATTATTTGAATTGTTGACTGTTGCATTACTTGTTGTATTACTACCATTACCACTAACTGTGGTATTAGAAGTTGAGTTACAAGGGCAAGTTTGTACATCAGCATTATTGTCTCCAGCAAGTACTGTTACATTGACAGTAGAATTTGCATTTCCTGTATCAATCGAAACATTTCCTCCTGTATTGTCGTTAGCTTCATTGCCTCCTGTTGAAGATTTGGCTTTGATTTTTAACTTCACAGTCAGATTGTTATCCTGTGTTATATTAGTATCGTTACTATTTGTAACATTAACGGTATTATTAGAATCACTTCCGTTACCGGAGATATCTACTGTTGTATCAGCGAAAGCCGCCGGTACCAAAAGATTCATCATCAAAGCACCTGATGCAATAGCTGTCCCTACTCTATATTTGAATTTCATTTTTCTCACCCCCATTCGCCCTCCGAAGCTTTATGCGAAGGAGGGGTTCGCACCTCATTTTTTGCTACTACTGCCCTTTGAGGAACGGGCTTCGGGAGGCAAGCCTCCCTCTCAAAGTTCACACTGAATTTCTGTTTCAGCGTCGCAAGTATCTGTTCCTGAGCTTCCGTTCGTAACATCAATACCACCGTCCCCGGTTAAATTATCATTACCGGCTTCACCTTTCAGGTTATCGTTGCCCGTGCCTCCCAGCGCTGTATCATTTCCTACTCCTCCGGTTATTGTGTCATTGCCATCTTCGCCAAAAAGCTGGTCATCCCCTGTTTCGCCCCTGATTTGATCGTTTCCTGCCCCTCCAAAGATTTGATCATCACCAATAGCTCCTATTAACTGGTCATTCCCTCCCTCTCCAAAAATAAAATCATTTCCCAACTCTCCCCTTAACTGGTCATTCCCCTCTCCTCCTAAAATGCAGTCATCTCCGCTTTTTCCAAAAACCCTGTCATTTCCCTCCAAAGCAATAATCAGATCTTTACCTTGCGTTCCATGGATTGTGTTGTTCCCTGCAGTTCCAAAAATTGGTGAGGAGGCGGCAAAATCAATCCCTTCACATGCCTCAGGTAATTCAAACCCGACTCCGATTATTAAATCAAAAGTCATACCTGCGCTTTGAAATTCATTCCCTGCACCGGGATCAAAAGTAACCTTTATATTGTAAGTAGTTGATACGCCCGACCCCAAAGTTGATAAAGGAATAAATTCTATAGAGGTTGTTTCATCAAAAAACTCCTTTAAAGTTTTAGGCCCGGTTGGACTTGTGCCTCCGTAAAGGTCAGTCGCTCCCTCGGAAATAACAACGTTCAAAACATCCTCTAAATTTCCTGCCCCGGCAGTCTTTTTAGCTTTTATACCGACCGGCCTTGAACTTGCTGCACCATTTGTAACCTGCACATCCTTAGCCTCGCTGTCCCCGGGAGCCATATTAGATACAACAAATATAGGATCGCCCTCAGGTACTGCGTCCCAGATTACAGTCAAATCCCCAATAGCCAGTACAGTTGAGGAATTTTTAAATAAATTTAACGGGCTCCCGGGCAACAACCAGAAAGCTATTAAAAACATTAAAGCAAAAATAGAAATTAATTTTTTTATCATTAGTTTGATACTCCTATGGTTGGTGTAGTATCAATAGTCCAATCAGATGCTGTGTTTGTATCGACTCCGTTTGGATTTCTTGCAAGAGATTGATCATTAGCTGGAGCAGCAATTGAAGGAGAGAAAAAAGTTGTATCACTTCCCCAATTCATGGAATCAACAACCATAGCTGACAGGTTAGTTAAGCTAATATTATCGTTACCTACAGAAAAACCATTTCCGATAGGATTGTCCAACTGAATTCTTATTGCGCTCAGGGGAACTGCAACATCATCATCGGACACAATAACTGCATATCCGCCTGCAGGAATTGGTGAAGATGATGGAATTAGATCAGAAGAAGAATTATCAGCAATGCTCCATCCGCTAATGTCGACTGTTGATAAGGTGTTGTTAAATATTTCGACCCACTCGTCATCACTATTACCGGCTACGAATACTTCATTAATTACTAAAGATCCTGAGGGTGAAGAGGAAGGGGATGAAGATGGAGATACACTTGGTGAAGGGAAAATTGAAGCTGCGGAGAAGATGTTCCCGGATGAGGTGGCATTGTCAGAAAAAAGTGCGTATGTTGATTTAAAACTCAAAAAACCGAGTTCTAAAACAAAAATTAAAGCTAAAACATAAGTCCTTTTACCCATTCGAACTCATCCTCCTTAAAACCTTTTTCTCAACTTCTTTTTCAATTTCTTTTCTGATATTAAAAAGCTCAAACCCGACGAAAATTAATGTTGGCAAAATTATTAACGTAAAAAACCCAGGTAAAGTTTTTAGAAACATTATTATCTTACCTATAACCGGGATGAAAAGCTCAACCTTGCCGACAATATTTGCAGAAGGTACAAGTCCTGAATCACGGGCAGTGTTTGCATCACCCTGAGTTTCGTAAAGCGTTGAGTTATTTTCAGTAACCTTGTTAACAACCCTGTGCGTCACAGTAACACCATTTTGCTCAAAAGTAATGATATCGCCTTTTTTGTATTCATTTTGTTTTGAGGTATAAACAACCGACCCTTGTGGTATTAAAGGGGACATTGACCCGGTTAAAACAACAAAAGACTTAACTCCCCCTAAACTAACTTTGGAAGTAATTAATGTGACAACCACTAAAGGCAAAAGCAAAAATACAGAAACATTTAAAATGGCTTTTGTTACTTCTTTTAATATAAACATTGTTTTTTTCCGATCCGACCAATAGTGGAGTGGGCAATCCTCCACTATTGGTATTTAAAAACTACTGACTCGCATCCTGATTCATAGTCACATCCAACGACATACTGACAGAATCACCTTGGTGTTGGTCAACTGCTAGCGTAGGACTTAATCGACCACTTATTCTTAATACATGGTCAGCAGTCTGAGTACCTGTGAAAGCTAGATTGTCAAAATCATCAGCTACCTGATTTTCTAAATCATCAAGGTCTGTAATACCGTTTGAGTTTAAATCCGTAACTGGAATTGTTACATCTGTTACTCCATCCCCATCAGAATCCCATTCAAATACTGTAATTTCAATAACTCGATCCATAGGGGTAGTGCTTACAGTACCCGGACCTGAGACTGCTTCCGTAACAATATTTGTAAACTTTAACTCCACATGATTTGCGGGGACAGAACCTGTATTTGTTATACGTAGGTCTCCTGTAAATGTATCACCTGGTGCAGAATTTAATCCCCATGTACCAGTAACATTTTCCTGATCCTCTTGATTTCCATCAGATAATTTCATATCTAGGTTCCCTGAAGAAAAAGTATTTCCAGAACTTGTTCCTGAATCACTAAAGAATGCAAAGGTTGCGCCGCCCATGATGGCAAGGGATGCCAAAATAGAAAGGCCGCTCATTGCAATTTTGCTATTCATTATTTTTTCACCCCCCTTCGCCCTCCAAAGCTTTAGCGACGGAGGGGTTCTTGCCCAATAAAAGACCCCGATTTCCGCCAGCTGGCGGATCGGGGTTTTGAATTTACTAAGTATCGCAAATAGTCCTTGGGCAGGTATTCATAATATTAACTATTGGATTTAAAAGGAGCTTGCCTGAGGGCTATTCTGCTCTTTTTAATATCCGAATGAAGTTATACTAAGGGACGAAAAG
>JACPKO010000009.1 GCA_016186985.1 Candidatus Daviesbacteria bacterium | reverse complement strand
GCCGGTGCTGAAACGAATTTCCATTTACCCAAAAGGAGTGAGATCGAGTCAAAAATTACTAAAAAAACCCGGGCAATTTTATATTGTTCGCCGGGTAATCCTACCGGTGCAGTTTATACGAAAGAAGAAGTTGAGATGTTAGTTTCTATTGCCCGCGACAACAACTTATTTTTAATTTCAGATGAGGTTTATAGAGAGTATATTTTTGAAGGGGAACATACTTCACTTCTTTCATATTTTGATGAAATTCCAAGTAATGCAATTCTTCTTGATTCGCTGTCAAAGCGCTATAGTTTATGCGGGGCAAGGCTTGGCATAATTGCTTCTAAAAATGAAGAATTAATGAAAGGAATAGTAAAACTTGCCCAAACCAGGCTTTCGGTTGGATTGATAGATCAGGAAATGGCTTCAGTAATGAATGAAGTGCCCGATTCCTATATAGAAGATGTCCGAAATGAGTACAAAAAAAGACGGAATGTATTATACAAAGGTCTAACAGGGATTAAAGGAATAAAAATGGCCAAGCCTGAGGGAGCTTTTTACTCAATGGTGAAATTACCGGTTGAAGATGCTGAAGATTTTGCAATTTTTTTACTCAAAGAATTTAGGATTAACAATGAAACTGTCATGGTTGCGCCCGGTTCAGGATTTTACGGAACCCCCGGTAAAGGCAAAAACGAAGTTAGGATTGCCTATGTGTTAAAGTCGGAAGACTTAAAGCGGGCAATAAATATAATTAGGTTAGGGTTAGAAAAATATAAGAAAAAAGATTAGTTTTCAGACTCGTATTTTTTATACGATCGTGTAATTTATACAAGTTTGATTTGAGATGGTTAGAAGATGGGGGTAAATTGGTGGGGATTCCTGAGAAGGAATCTTTTGAGTATTTTGTATACATCATAATCAAATTCTAAACCCTCCAAGTTTTGGTATTCTGAATCTTTTTTTTGTACCAAGCACCAGTTGTCAATTAAGAATTGTTCCTCTTTTTCGGAGTGCTCGTTTACTTCCTTAATGATAATGGGGCCTTTGTATGGCCAGGATTTTATTTTTGAATTTACAAAAGCCTCAATAAAGCGTAAGTTATATTTAATAGGTTTTTCTTTTCCTGCGCAAATTCCTGAGCACTTTCCGAGTTTGTAGTTAAAACAGCTTGTTTTAGTTTTCTCAAGGCCCAAATACTTGTCACATAAATTATATTCTTTAGTGAGATTAACTAAGGCTTCTTTGGCCGCGCGGCGAGTTTTATAAACTGCCATAATTTCAGCCAGACTTTCCTGATCTATAAAGTTTGACTCCTCAAGCTTGATAGAAAATACTCCATCAGTTTGTACTTTTTTAGCTACGACCATCTGTTCCTTGTTCCGGAGCATCCGGTTATAAAGAGGCATGAGTTTTTTAATCATTTCTGATTCTTTTAAAAGCGCGCCTAACTCCCCAGCAGTTTCAATAAATTCGACACTCTCGACTTGATTATAAATTTTCATCTCCAAAGAGTTACCGGCGCTTAGGGAAAAATGGTTAAAAACCCGCTCGCGGATATTTTTGCTTTTTCCAACATAAAGCGGTTGTCCTGATTTGCCGTAGAAAATATAAACACCAGGAGATTCAGGCAGGCCGGATAGGTCAAAGTTTTTCATCTGCGGCGGAATATTGGGTTTTTTTAAAATGAAGCTAACTGTTTGGATGATTTTTTCTTTTGGGAATAATCCTTGAATCCTTTGGTAGAAATCCCAAAGGATTTTGGCGTCAGATAATGCTCGGTGCCGGTTTTCTATTTCAAATGCAAACCTTGCTATTAAGCTGTCTAAATTGTGGTGCCTGTGCTCAGGAAATAAAAGCCTTGAAAGTTTTACCGTACAAAGCTGTTTGGGAGTGAATTTTACGCCGTAACGCAAAAACTCCTGTTTTAAAAATCCGTAGTCAAACCTGGCATTATGGGCAACAAAAACTGCGTCTTCAAAATACTCCATCAAAGCATCTTTAACATCGTAAAAAGAAGGAGCTTTTTCCAGGTCCGACGGAGTTATACCGGTTAAAAGCTGAATTTCATCTGGAAGCGGTCGGTCGGGATTTAGAAAAGTCTGGTAGGTCTTTACTATTTGGTTGTCGCATATTTTTAGCAGGCCTATTTCAATAACCCGGTCATAAGTTACGGAACCTCCGGTAGTTTCTATATCAACAAAAGCAAGATTAGAAGGCAGATCCATAGAGACCCATTCTAACACGAAAAACCCGGCACGTAGCCGGGATTCTCGTAAACCCACTTTTTAGGTTGAGCTATTTCATTAAATCATATCAATTTACAATTTTCAATTGACACTTTACAATTGAGGCAATGAAAGTATATTTCGCAACGGATCATGCAGGCTTTAAACTTAAGGGTAAATTAGTCGGCTTTGTAAAAGGTTTAGGGTATGAGGCAGAGGATTGTGGTCCTTTTGAATATGATAAAAATGACGATTACCCGGATTGGATCTCAAAAGCTGCACAGAAAGTTTCTGAAGACCCTAATGGCTTTGGAATTGTTTTCGGGGGGTCGGGTCAGGGCGAAGGGATTGTTGCGAATAAATTTAGAAACGTCAGATGCGCGGTTTTTTATTCCCTAGCTCTGCCAACTGAGGCAATTGATATAAGCGGAGCAAGCAGCACTGATCCATACGAAATTTTAAAATTAACAAGGGCTCACAATAACTCAAATATGCTCTCAATCGGAATTCGGTTTTTAACCCAGGAACAAATTGAAAAAGCGATAAAAATTTTCCTGGAAAGTCCTTTTAAAGGAGAAGAGAGACATTTACGGAGAATCGAAAAAATAAAACAGATCGAAAGATGATCCAGATAATTCCGGCAATTTTGGCAAATACCCCGCAAGATTATAAAAGGGATATTGAAAAAATAAATAATTCAGCATCTTTTAAAAAGGGTTGGGTACATATTGATTTTATGGATAACAAATTTGTTCCTAATAAAAGTGTTGATCCTTCTGTGATTAAACTATATCCTACCCACTTGAAAAAAGAAGCTCATTTAATGGTTGAGCATCCATCATATCCCTGGGCAGGAGATTTAGTCGGTCTGGGTTTCGACAGGGTAATAATACATGTTGAGTCAGGAGATGATAAACACCTGGAAGATTGCCTGGCTTATCTTGAAGATCATAATATTGAAACAGGTTTAGCAATAAACCCCCAAACACCGCTTGATAAACTAAAGCCTCATTTAGATAACATCGACCTTATTTTAATTATGGGTGTAATTCCTGGATTTCAGAGTCAGCCATTTCAGGAAAGTACTTTCGCAAGAGTCAAGCGGGCCTCAAGCATGTTTAATATGGTCTCGGTTGATGGAGGGGTAAAAGATATTAACGCCAAACAATTGGCTTTGAGCGGGGCCAGGATTTTGGTTAGCGGTTCATTCATTTTAAATGGTAATATAGATGAAAATGTTGAAAAAATTTGGGAATCTATTAAAAGCCCGTAGAAGATGTGAACTGCGGGCAAAAACCATAAAAAACATAACCATCTTCGGTTATGCGAATACTGATAATAAAGACGATTTGTTCAAAGAGGTATTCGATGTTTCAAAAAGGCTGGCAGAAGCCGGGTACATAGTTGTTGACGGTGGGGGACCGGGTGTGATGCTGGCCGCATCTTTAGGTGCTAAAGAAGGCGGGGGAAAAGTAATCGGAGTGACCCTTTACCCTAAAGATATGAAAAATTTTGAAGGTAAAGACCCGAAAAATTTGCTGGATAAAGAAATTAAGACAGATAGCTATATTGAACGGACCCTAACCCTGATGAAACAAGGTCAGGTGTACGTGATTTTTAAAGGTGGGACCGGGACCATATCGGAATTCGGTATGGCCTGGGGACTGGCCAGGCTTTATTTTGGGCACCACAAACCCCTGATTTTATATGGTAAATTTTGGAGGAAAATTATCAAAGTCTTTAAGGATAATATGCTTTTACGGCCGGAGGAACTTTTGGTTTACAAAATTGTTGATGATCCGGAAGAAGTCCTCCAGGCGATTTATGATTTTGAGTGTGAAATTGCAAGCGGCGCGCACGATGGTCACTTAAAAGCTTC
>JACPKO010000008.1 GCA_016186985.1 Candidatus Daviesbacteria bacterium | reverse complement strand
CTTTACAGCTGGTAAACTGAAAGCAAAAACAGAACCTTTTCCAATTCCCTCTGACTGGGCCCAGATTTTGCCGTGATGAAGCTCAACAATAGCTTTTGAAAGATAAAGTCCAAGGCCGTTCCCTCTGGACGACTGTTCAGCAGATCCTCCCTGGACCCGGAAAAATTTAGAAAAAAGATGGGAAAATGCCTCCCTGGGAATTCCTTTGCCGGTATCTTTGAAGTAAGTTGTGATTCTATCATTGGATTCATCAATCCAGACCATAATTTTTCCCATCGGCTCTGTGTAATTTAGTGCATTGGAGACAAGATTATTAAGAACTTCGTTAATCCTTATAAGGTCAACATCAACCTTGGATATTGGTTTTTCAGGTTTTATGAAAGTTAATTTTATCCTTTTCTCATCGGCCCGGTGTTGAAACGTATCAATTTGTGTGCCGACATTGCTAACCCAATCTACAATCTGACTATGAAGAGTCAAATTTCCTCTTTCAACCCTGGCTACACTCAAAAGGTTTTCGACTAAACCTGATAGTTGCTGGGTTGATGTGTTTATCCTTCTTATGAACATTAATTGCTCTAGTGTCAGTTTGTTTTTGTTTTCATTAAGAAAAACAGAGATATAGCCTTTAACTGAAGTTAAAGGTGTTCGCAGTTCGTGGGCTGCCATTGAAACAAAGTCGAGTTTCATAGCCTCGAGCTGTTTTTCTTTGGTTTTATCGTGGAATAAAATTACGCCTGAAATATCAATAAGTTCTGCAAAGTCAGGTTTAAAAAACGAAATATCCGCAAATACTTGAAAATTAACTGCGCTGATAATTTTAATCTCCGATCCAAAAAAGACCCTGGGGTTTTGGGTATCACTTCTTGGAGGCAAATATACTGCCGGTAAAATTTCCTTGCCGTTTTTTTCATAAAATCTGACAAATTGGTCGATTTTTTTACCTGTGACGTCCGGCTTTTTTATTCCTGTAAAATTTTCCGCCGCCAAATTTATATATTTAACCTCGATTTTAGAATTTAGTAAAATTACGGGGTCATTTATTGCGGATATGCTTGTTTCAAACAAATTAATCTCCGCTTTCTGGATTTGCTTAAGGTTATTTATATATTGGTAATTCTGGGCAAACAAGGTCTCAAGAGAGACAAGTGTTTTATAAATGTCTGCAAAACCTTCTAAGTTTACCCCTTGTGCTAAAGGCTTAAAAGTATGAGTTTTGATGTCATTTAGAACCTGGGTTAAAACTTTAAGGGGAGTGAGATATTTTCTAAATATATATAAAAAGCTAAGATACCCTGAAACAAAAATTAAAAATAAAGCAAAAATAATAACCAGTAAAATTTGCCCGGAGGTTTTAAGAACATCAGAATAAACACTAAATATCCACGCGGAAGTTAAAAGGACAGCTGCCGGCAGTGCGATAATAGAAAAAATCGCAATAAGCTTAATTCTGTTTGATTTTTCGGGCACGTTAATTACATTATACTAGTTAGGATAAAACATTGTCATTTTAAAAACTTCGGGTTTTGTGTGGTAAAATATTAAGGAAGTTTTTCGGGGTCCTGCCAGCTTATATCCTACTGTCCGTCTTCGTTCGCTTCGCTTACTGCGGGCGCGGCAGCAGGAAACCTATTCGCTGTCACCCCTCAAAAAGATCAGATATGAAATTTAAAATTTCCAGTCACTTCAAACCCACAGGAGACCAGCCTCAGGCAATTGAGAAGCTTTCTGCCGGTTTAAAAAAGGGTGAGAAAAACCAGGTTTTGCTTGGAGTAACAGGCAGCGGTAAAACTTTTACCATGGCTAATGTTATAGAAAGAGTCAAAAAACCAACTCTGATAATCTCTCACAATAAAACTTTGGCAGGCCAACTCGCCCAGGAATTCCGCTCGATTTTTCCCGAAAACGCTGTTGAATACTTCGTATCTTACTACGATTATTACCAGCCGGAAGCATATATCCCTCAATCAGACACTTATATAGAAAAAGAAACCCAAATTAATGAAGAGATTGAGAAGTTAAGGTTATCAGCTACAACTTCTTTAATAACCCGCCGGGATGTTGTAGTTGTTGCATCGGTTTCCTGCATTTACAACTTAGGTTCACCGAAAGAATATGCGGGAGCAATACTTGAAATTAAACAGGGGGTAAGGCTCTCTATTGATTCAATAATTAAGATGCTTACAAAAATGTTTTATGTGCGGAACGATTTTGACTTTAAACGGTCAACCTTTAGGGTCAAAGGGGATACAATCGACATTTTTCCATCGTATACAGATCATGCGGTCAGGATTGAACTTTTAGGGGATAAAATCGAAAGGCTTTCAATCTTGGACCCTCTAACAGGCGATGGTGTACCCACACCCCAAACTATTACGGTTTTTCCGGCTAAGCATTACATTACACCTGAGCAAAGGTTAATGCCCGGGGTCGCCCAAATAGAGAAAGATTTAAAATTAAGGGTTAAGGATTTAAGAGTTCAAAATAAGCTGATAGAAGCCCAGAGAATAGAGCAACGGACCAATTATGATCTGGAGATGATAAGGGAGTTTGGTTACTGCAACGGTATTGAGAATTATTCCAGGTATTTTGACGGCCGCTTGCCGGGCGAGCCTCCATATACTCTTATGGAATTTTTTCCTGAGGATTATCTGGTGATAATTGATGAATCCCACATTACAATTCCGCAAATTCGCGGGATGTATAACGGAGACCGCTCCCGAAAGGAAACTTTGGTAGACTTCGGATTCAGGCTGCCCTCGGCTCTTGATAACCGCCCACTTAAATTCGATGAGTTTTTACGAAGGTTAAACCAGACTATTTTTGTTTCAGCAACTCCCAATGAGTATGAAGTATCTTTATCGGCTCCGGAAAATATTGCCGAGCAGTTAGTAAGGCCGACCGGGATAATTGATCCGGAAATCGAGGTTAGAAAAACAGAAGGCCAGATTCCGGATGTAATGAAGGAAGTGCAGGAAAGGGTTAAAAATGGCGAAAGGGTTTTAATTACGACTTTGACCAAGCGGATGGCAGAGGATTTATCAGAATATTTGGCAGACCCGCCTGCATCGCTGAGCGAAGCACTGCGGGCAGGGAGGCAGGTTAAAGTTACATATCTGCACTCAGATATTGAAACTTTGAAGCGGTCGGATATTTTGCAGTCCTTGCGTTTAGGCGAATACGATGTAATTGTAGGTATTAATTTACTAAGAGAGGGATTGGATTTGCCTGAAGTTTCCCTTGTGATAATTTTAGATGCTGATAAAGAAGGATTTTTAAGATCTCGAACTTCACTTATCCAGACAATGGGCAGGGCAGCGCGTCATGTCCAGGGAAAAGTGATTATGTATGCAGATACTGAAACAAAGTCTATGAAAGCGGCAATTGAAGAAGTCGCAAGACGCCGGGAGTATCAGCTGGAATACAATAAAAAGCATAATATTACACCTAAATCTATAAGTAAAGATTTGCGGGAAAGATTAATTGAGAAAGTAGAAGAACTTGAGTCGGAAGCAGGCAAAAAAGAATTAACCGTTGATGATATTCCGGAAAAGGATAAAGCGGAGATGGTTAAATTGCTGGAGCTCCAAATGCAGGAAGCTGCTTCACTGTTAGACTTTGAACAGGCTGCAAAAATCAGGGATCAGATAATCGAGCTTGCTTCTTCGCAGTGAAAGAATTTTGTTTCTTAAAGAATTAAGCTCCAAGGGAGTGGGCTAAATTAATATACGCATGTCCGTATCTTTCCCATTCATTCGCGCTCTTTTCTTCAAATACTTCAGGATGAGATAACATACCTGCTGCATCACCTATAGAATCTCTTGCTTCACCCAAAAAATAATCCCTTGTACCTGACCAATTCCCACGGGCCATTTGAGAAAGTAATTCCGGATATGTTTCTGAATAATATGCAGTTGCTTCTAAATCCTCAGGGTTGCTGTATGGTGAATTTGCCTCCATAATATAAATCACTAGTCGAGCGCCGATTAATCGGGAAGCACTGAACCTGCCCTCCTGTATGTTTCTGGGTTCTCCAGAGAACCGTTCTACTACTGCTATTTCAAGAGCGTTTAATCTTTCTACTTCCAAGATTATTTCGGGTCGTTGCCCGCCAGGTATTTCGTGCACAGTTATATTATAGGATAAAATCTTTTTGAATGCAACAATTTTCTTAAGTTTAAGGCTTTAAAAATCTTTACAAATCTGTTAAAATTTCCAGATTCTGTTTCGTCTAAAATTCGTAAATATTCAGCTTCACACCTTTAAGGTGTAAGCATAAAAAGCAATTAATTTTAGGTTTTGAATGCGTTGCAAAGAAAGGGATCAGATAAAAGAGTTGGGTAATTAAATAGACCTTCTTGAGGGAGCTTGCGTTGGGGCAGGTAAGGGATATCTTGCAGCATTAACCCACAACTCAGTAAACTTCCAGTCTGACCATCTGGTCATAAGCATCAGGGAGCTATTGAAATTGTGATTAGGTAATATCGCCGTCCAGCCATCCATATAAGTGCTTTGGTCTGGATTACCTAATTCTGCATCGAGCTTCAAATTCGGTCCTAAGGGTTGAACAAGAAAATTCAGTCTGAAATCGCCTTTGGTATAGTTATGATGGTAATTTGGGTTTTTTGCAAAATACCCCCCATCAATAATTACCCTATATGATCCAGTCGACGGCATTTCAGGTTTTGCAAAGCTGATCTCCCAGCTAAATTCTGGTTTTCTTTGACAGCTCAATAATAATAATCCTGATGCAGTCTGGAGTAGCTGTCTTCTTGTAAAATGTTGTCCGTTTAAGAATCTAGATTCTCTATCTGACATTGAGTGAATTATATTTTTCCAGCTTCAATTTGTCAAAAGGAAAGACCTGGGGGTTTAAAAAGTTTATGAAGCTCCACTGCTATACACCCTCCGATGTAAACATCTGAGCAAAGCCGTGGTATCTTCTCAGTACAGCTTCACAGCAAAGCTGTTCAGCTGACGCTCGGAATTTTCGATTCCTCGCAGAAAGCAATTCACCCACGGATAAATCCGTGGTGCTCTTTTCTTTGCTGATAGAATCTGTTAAAATTTCCAGATTCTGTTTCGTCTAAAATTCGCACCTCAATTATAAAATTATGAGTAATGACAACATTGTAATTAAAGGGGCAAGGCAGCATAACCTTAAAAACATAGATTTAACTATCCCAAAAAATAAACTTGTGGTTTTCACAGGAATTTCAGGGTCAGGTAAATCTTCATTGGCTTTTGACACCCTTTATGCTGAGGGACAAAGAAGGTATGTTGAATCCTTATCTGCTTATGCCCGACAGTTTTTGGGTGTAATGGATAAACCCGACGTTGATTATATTGAGGGGCTTTCTCCGGCAATTTCCATTGATCAGAAATCTTCTTCCCACAACCCCCGTTCAACAGTCGGGACGACCACTGAAGTTTATGATTACTTAAGGCTGTTATTTGCCCGGGTGGGCCATCCCCACTGTCCAATTTGCGGCAGGGAGATATCCAGTATGAGTGTCCAGCAGATTGCTGATGCAGTGATCTCAAAAATTAAAGAATCTTCAAAAAAACAGTTCAGGTTTTTTGTTATGGCACCTGTTGTTAAAGACCGCAAAGGCGAGTTCACATCATTATTTGAGGAACTAAGAAAAAAAGGTTTTTCCAGGATTCGCATTGACGGTTACTTAAGGGATTTATCAGACTCGCCTCGCGGCGGAGCGGGAGATTTTATGCTTCTAAAAAATAATAAACACACGATTGATCTTATCGTGGATAGATTGGTTTTAGACAAAAAAAGTGTTCAAGAACAAACTAATTACTCAAGACTTATTCAATCAATTGAAACAGCAAGCAAAATGGGCGAAGGTTCTGTGATAATTTCCGAGGTGTTGGATGCTTCCTTAGATTTTCCTCAAAACCCTAAAAAACTTGAGGATCATTTATACTCGGAAAAATTCTCGTGCCCTATTGACAATATAGCCCTTTCTGAGATTGAACCTAGATTATTTTCATTTAATTCTCCCCACGGGGCATGCCCGGAATGTACCGGTCTTGGCTCTCTTTTAGAAATAGACCCGGAATCAATTTTAAATCCAATACTGTCAATTGCCGAGGGAGGAATTTTACCCTGGAGTAAACTGGCAACGAATGAAACCTGGTTTACCAGGTTGGTTGAAGCAGTTGGAAAAGAATTTGGATTTAATCTGAGCACGCGGCTTGGGGAGTTAAGCGGGGAGGCTAGAAATATTTTACTCTACGGTGCAGGCAATAGAGAATTTGAGGTTGAAGGCAAAAACAGGCAGGGAAGATGGGTAAGTTTTTACTCAACTTTCAAAGGGCTAGCGCAATATTTAAAAGAAAGATATAGGGAGACTGAGTCCGAGTGGGTAAAATCCGAGATAGAAAAATACATGATTAGGGAAATTTGTCCCCTTTGCAGGGGTTGCAGGCTTAAGCCTGAGTCCTTGTCTGTAACTTTATATGGTTTAAATATTGCCGAGCTGACTACTCTTTCGATTAAGGAGTCTCTGGATTTTGTTAAAAAAATTTCCGGATCAAATGTGCTCAGTGACCGGGAACTGATAATAGGTAAATCGATATTGAAAGAGATCCAAAGCAGACTGCAGTTTCTTTCCGATGTGGGGCTTGATTATTTAACTTTAGACCGTGCCTCAATGACATTGGCTGGAGGTGAGTCTCAAAGGATCAGGCTGGCTTCCCAAATCGGTTCCGGACTGTCCGGGGTGCTTTATGTTTTGGATGAGCCGTCAATCGGCTTGCATCAGCGTGACAACAGCAGGTTAATTACGACATTAAAAAAGCTCCGGGATTTGGGAAATACAGTTATAGTTAACGAACATGACGCCGAAACGATGCTTGAATCAGACTATATGTTTGAGATTGGCCCTGGTGCGGGAGAGTACGGAGGAAAAATCGTCGCCAAAGGCACGCCTAAGGAAATTATTAATAACCCTGAGTCTTTGACGGGAAAATATCTTTCCGGAAAGAAAAAAATCGAAATATTCCCTGAGAAGAAAAATGGGGAAAATATAGGATATTTAGAAATAATAAACGCCTCGCAGCATAATCTGAAAAATGTTTCTGTCAAGTTCCCTCTGGGTAAATTAATATCTATAACCGGTGTTTCCGGGTCCGGAAAATCAACTTTGGTGCATGATGTTTTGTTTAAATCATTGGCCCAAAAGGTAAACCATGCAAAAGAAAAGCCCGGTAAGCACGAAGCTGTGATAGGCATAGAAAATATTGACAAAGTGATCCTGGTTGACCAGTCACCAATAGGACGGACTCCCCGTTCTAACCCGGCTACTTATACAGGAGCGTTCACTTTTATCCGCGAACTGTTTGCTTCCAGTCCCGAAGCTAAAATCCGCGGCTATGGGCCGGGCAGGTTTAGTTTCAATGTCAAAGGCGGAAGGTGCGAGGTTTGCGAGGGCGATGGTCAGATTAAAATAGAAATGCAGTTTTTACCGGATGTTTTTGTAACATGCGAAGGATGCGACGGCAAAAGATATAACCGCGAGGCTCTTGAGATTCATTTTAAAGATAAGGATATCTCACAGGTTTTGGATCTGACTGTTGAGGAGGCTTTGGATTTTTTTACAAACATCCCCCAGATTAAAAATAAATTTTCAGTTCTTTATGAAGTTGGTTTGGGTTACATCCACTTGGGCCAGCCGGCAACAACTTTATACGGAGGTGAGGCCCAAAGGATAAAACTTTCTTCGGAATTATCAAAGCGCCAAACCGGCAGAACCGTTTATATCCTTGATGAGCCAACAACCGGGTTGCACTTTGCCGACATTGAGAGGCTTTTGAAAATCCTAAGGAGGTTGGTTGATTTGGGAAATACAGTTATTATTATCGAACACAATCTGGATGTTGTTAAAAATGCCGACTGGATTATTGATTTAGGACCCGAAGGTGGTGTTGGCGGTGGACAGCTTGTGGGAGCAGGAATACCTAAAGATTTAGCTAAAATTAAATCTTCCTACACGGGCCAGTATCTTGCAAAAATCCTGTAAAGTCCCCGATTCCAATTTGTTACAATAAATATGAATGTTAAATTTCTCTCAAAAGTTTTTTACAACCGCACTCCTGCTTGTTGTCTTTTTGATTGCCATTTCTTCAGTTAATGCACAGGAACAAAAGTTTTCTGCAAAATATAATATATCTTATGATGTATCGGTTGATGGAGTTACAGAAGTTACCGAAAATATCCAGCTCAAAAATTTGACAGACAAGTTTTTTCCCTCGAACTTTTCTTTGATCGTCCCGGGGAGTGAGATTTTTGACACTCAAGCTTCCGATTCGCAGGGAAAACTTGAAATGCAGACAATGAAGGAAAAGGCCGGGACTAAACTGATCGTTAAATTTACCAACCAGCAGATTATCGGCATAGGTAAAGAGTACAGTTTCATCCTTAAATTTAAAGATAAAGGGATATCAAAGAAATTAGGAGAGGTTTGGAGTATAAGAGTCCCTAAAATAACTCAGCAAACTCAAGTCGATAATTTTAGTTTAAGGCTTTCAGTGCCGACATCCTTTGGCGACCCTGATTACATGAGCCCTGCACCTGCAAAAACAGACGAATCAGGGGGGAGGATAATTTTCATTTTTGAAGGTGATCCGGCCCTGCAGTCAGGCATCTCGGCAATATTTGGTCAAAGCCTGGACTACTCCTTTGAGGCGTCCTACTCGTTAAAAAATAACTCCATCTTCCCGAAATTTTTGAGCATACCGCTTATGTTAAGTTCAAATCATCAAAAAACCCTTATTGAAAATATTAGCCCCCGCCCTGAAAACAGCGAGGTTGACGGGGAGGGTAACAGTTTAGCGTTTTTTAAACTCAACCCGGGGGAAATGCAGGAAATAAAAGTATCCGGACATATTAAAACTTACCTGACAAGCTTAAAAAAGGAGTTTTTAAGCAATGTTAAGAGCGGGTACTATCTTGAAGAAAATAAGTACTGGACCAAAAATAATCCGGTGATCAAAGATAAACTGTCAGAAATTTTGAAAGGCAAAGAAAATTTTTCCTCTTTGCAAAAGGCTAAGGAAATAGATAAGTTTGTCAGTAATTTTTTGCGATTTGATTCCAGCAGAGTTGAAAAAGGTGATTTCTTAAGATTAGGGTCTCTAACAGCTATTAATAATCCTGAAAAAGCGTTAACAGCTGAATTTGTAGATCTTGAGATTGCTTTACTTAGGAGTGCAGGGATACCGGCAAGGCAAATTATAGGGTTTGCTTTGCCTCAAGGTGGAAAGCCTTTTAGTTACCACAACAGCTCACTTCACAGCTGGGTTGAATTTTATGATTCTGATTTAGGGTGGGTGATTGCTGATCCTTCTTGGGAAAATACAACAGGTGGCGCAGCGCTGTTTAATTTCAATGATTTAACCCACCTCGGTTTAGCGGGTTTTAGCGGCGAGAATAAGTTCATCTTACCTGATAAAATTGAGGCTAAGATAGTTGAAAAAGAGGTTGAGGAAAAAAAGGGTGCTGAACTTGATATCAAGATAGATTCAGAAATTCTTTCCGGGTTTCCCGCTTATGCTAAAATCAAAATTACGAATTTGGGAAATGCGACATTTCCCGAGAGCGAGCTTAAGGTTGATACTTCCAAAATACTCCTTCAAAGAAAGGACCAGGAGCCTCAAGTTACAATTTTAACCCGCACCCCGGAAATTCCGCCATTTGGAAGTATTGAGTATGACTTAAGCTTAAAAACCGGGGCAATCTGGAATTCCTATCAGGATGCTTTTCAGGTAAATTTCGCGGGTGCAACGGATACAAGAATTATTACTGTAAAACCCCTGCTGTTTTATAAAATATTCACCGTTGAAATATTCGGAGCTTTAACAATGATCATGTTGTTTTATGTGCTTACGCTTCTTATTCACTACAGAACCTACAAAAAAGACTGAGCTGTTGTAAAATAGCCGCATGTTGCCTTCGTTTGTACAACCGGAGATTATTCCGCATAAACCTGGTATCTATATCTATAAAGATAAAGCAGGAAAAATTATTTATGTAGGTAAAGCAGTTGATCTTTTTTCCCGGGTTTCCTCATACTTCACTAGCTCCTGGAAGGATGTTAAAACCGCGCGTCTTGTCGGGGATATTGCTTCGGCGGAAACGATTATTGTTGAATCAGAAATTGAGGCGCTTATTCTTGAGGCAAATTTAATTAAAAAAAATAAGCCTCACTACAATATCCGGCTCACTGATGATAAAGACTATCTATATATTGTAGTTACTGACGAGGAATTTCCTAAAGTTTTAACTGCCCGCAAAAAGGATCTGCTTAAAGGAAAAAAGTGGTTTGGTCCCTATCCTTCGGCGACTACAGTCAAAACAACCCTCAAGAAATTAAGGCGGATTTTTCCCTGGTGCTCTGGTAAGAATCAGGGAGCAGGAATAATGAATCATGCAAAAAGGAAGGTTTGTTTCTACTATCATTTGGGACTTTGTCCCGGGGCGTGTGCGGGTGTAGTTTCCCAAAAAGATTATATAAAAATAATAAATCGCTTCTCTAAGTTTTTGGATGGTAAAAAGCATGAGTTATTGGAGGAGTTAAATTCCGAGATGAAGCAGTATTCCAGAAAGTTAAGGTTTGAAGAGGCTTCTAGAGTAAAAAAAATTATTGACGGAATAAATTATATAACTGCACCGACAAAAATCAGCAACTATTTAGTTAACCCCAATTTCCTGGAGGATCTTAACAAAAATTCGCTGGAAGAACTGCAAAGGGATTTAAACTTACCGGAATTGCCGGTTCGGATAGAGGCGTATGATATCTCCAATTTCCAGGGGAAAGAGGCAACCGGGTCAATGGTTGTTCTAACCGGCGGTGAAATTGATAAATCCCAATACCGGAGATTTAAGATAAGGATGACTGGGAAACCAAATGATGTGGGGATGCACAAAGAGATGATGGGTAGGAGGCTCAATCATGAAGATTGGCCATTGCCACACTTATTCATTATAGATGGAGGAAGGGGACAAGCCTACGCTATAGCGCAGCTTGTTAACCTGAAGGGAGTTAATATTCCAGTTTTCGGTTTGGCCAAAAGAGAGGAGTGGCTATATCCACCAGAGGGCGAAGTCATAAAACTTCCAAAAAGATCTTTAGCTTTACGCCTTTTACAAAAAATCCGTGACGAATCCCACAGGTTTGCGATATCCTATCATAAGAAACTTAGGGCGAAAGTTTTTTTAAAATGAATAAAGACAAATTGAATCAATTTACTTTAGACACAAGACTTATCTCTAAGTCCCTAAAATAGTTACTGTATAATATAAATAAATGATTAAAGCTGCCTTGAGGGATTACATTTTGAATTTAGGTATTATTTGGGGGGTTACTGAAATTTTCCCCGGCCTTTCTTATGAAGGTGGGTTTAGGACACTGGCAATCGGCGCAGTAGGCCTGATGGCAATGAATTTAGTTGTTATTCCCTTGCTGAAAGTTGTTTTTTTACCCTTAAACATTTTAACTTTGGGCATTTTTACCTGGGTTATTAATGTTATAGCGCTTTACTTACTGACAACTATGATCCCGCAATTTAAGCTCATTCCTTACAGTTTTCCCGGAGCAGAATTCTTGGGCATTAACATACCCGCCCAAAATTTAACTGTACTATGGGTAGCAATTATTGCCTCTTTTATGATAGGATTTGCAGGACGATTTTTTCACTGGCTCACAAGCAAATGAATAATTTCATATTAATTTTTGAAATAATATTGGGACTTCTGCTTATAGGACTTATCATCCTGCAATCAAAAGGAACAGGTTTAGGTTCGACTTTCGGCGGGGACATGGGTTTTTACGGTACCAAAAGGGGAGCTGAAAAAATGCTGTTTATTCTCACTATTATTATAGCCTGCTTATTTCTGCTGACCTCTCTCGCGGGAGTTCTTTTACAGTAGTCCCTATGAGTTTTTGGATTAATTTCATCTTCACTTTTGCCCGGCGCAAAAAGTGGTTAATTATTTCCCTGACTGCAGCTTTTTTATTGGCAGTTACTGTTGGGGTTTATTTATTTAACCTTAAAAAGCAGGACGTTTTATCCGAGGGGATTGTTGGTACACATGAAGAGCGCGACCTGCCAGATATCGTGTTAAATCTAATTTCAAGCCCTTTGATCAGGGTAGATAAATCAGGGACACCGATTGCTCAGCTTGCGCAGAGCTGGGAATCAAATGAGCAGGCAAATGTTTATAAAGTAAAACTTAAGGAAAACCTTTATTGGAGCGACGGCGAAAAACTTACTGCCGCAGATGTTTACTTATCAATACCTGATGTTTCAATAAACGCATTAGATGAGTCAACGCTTGAATTCAAACTGGCTGAAACCTTTAGTCCTTTCCCTACGCTTTTGACCAAACCGGTACTCAGAAAAGCTTCCACACAATTCGGTTTTGAGCTTGTGGGAGTCGGTCCTTATTCAGTAAAGGCGGTTAAAAAGGATGGTCCTTTTGTAAAAAGACTGGATCTTGAGGCTTCTGAAGAAAAATTGCCTGATTTGGATATTACCTTTTACCCAAGTGAAAAAATAGCAAAAACCGCACTAAAACTTGGAGAGGTGCAATCACTTCTCGGGGTTATCGAGTCTGATGATCTAAGTTTAAATAACCTGGGCAGAAAAGTTGTCACAAACTACAGACAGCTTGTAACTGTTTTTTTAAACACAGAGGATCCTATTTTATCTGATGAAAATTTAAGGCTTGCCTTAGCTTACGGATCGCCCGAATTTGCCGGTCAGGAAATTGCCCAAACCCCCCTTTCTCCTTTCTCCTGGGCTCATAATAATACTGTCAAAGATTTCCTGAATAATAATGAAAAAGCGCAGGTAGCTTTGAAAAAGGTGGAAAAAGGTAAGGAAGAACAAATCAGCCTGACAGCAACCAGTTCCTTAGAAAGAGTTGGGGAAAAAGTTGTAGAAAGCTGGAAAAATCTTGGGCTGAATGCGGTTTTAAGGGTTGAGTCCGGAATTCCTCAAAACTTCCAGGCTCTTTTAATAACCCAAAATATACCCGCCGATCCAGACCAGTATTCCCTTTGGCATTCAACCCAAAAAAATGGAACCAATATCTCAAGGGTAGCATCTCCCAGGATTGATAAGGATTTAGAAGATGGGCGTAAAATTACTGATTTGGAAACCCGTAAACAAAAGTATAAGGACTTTCAGAAGATTTTGCTTGACCAGGCCCCTGCAATATTTCTCTATTTTCCAAAATACGAGGTGGTTTATATGAAAAAGGCAGAAAAGCAGCTAAACGAGATTTTGCCGATTCAATTAATCCACCTTAATTAAATTTAGCTTCACACCTTAAAGGTGTGTGCCTAAACTTTACAATTTAGGGGCACCTGATAGTTGAAACTGAAGAATATGAAGAATATTGATATGCAGTAGGGTAGGAAACACTAGCGACTGAGTAGCGGAAATAATAATTTGTACTATCAGTAAGATTTGGGTTTACACTTTGAGCATCAAGTATTACATCCAGAAGATCATTGCCTCCGCTTGTGGTTCCAATTTGTACATGATACATCTTCGCACCGGTAACAGCCGGGTAACTCACGGTCGTATTCCATGAATTATTACCAAGGTGGGTTGTGCAGCTTACCGAAGCAGAACCTGTAGGGGCCGAGAGTGTATATCCCCCGTCAACAATGAAAACCTGTCCCTGATAGGGAGCTTTGACGGTTGAGGGGGGAGAGCTGGCATAATCAATATCTACTGATCCTGACTTACCTTTTAGAACTGCAAATAGATCATACCTTACTCCATCTTGAGCCTGGCTCCAACTCCAACTGGCGTTGTTTTGTGCAGTTATCCCGTCAAGAATAACTTTAAACTGCTCGCCGGAACCTGTTGGTCTGGCAGCTATTACGAGTGTACTTCCTGAAGGGGGACTGCCAACAAGATTAATTGTTCCGGATATAATTGAAGAACCAGTGCCTGGCGAAGGACTGGCACTGGAATTAACTCCTGTATTATCTTGCAAAATTGTAATTTTTTTATCTGAAGGTTTTGGGGTTGCAGAAATTTTTGGAACTGCGGGTTTTTCAGAAGGACTCACCGCCGGAGCAGGCGTTATGGCATTAGTGCTTGGTAAAGGTGAACCCTGGCTGACCAAAGTTTGGGATTGGGGCGCGGCGGGTTTTTCTAAATAAACTTTATAAATTGTAAAAATAGATGCGAGCGTTATAATCGTACTGGCTGCAATGGCGGCAGGAAACCACATATACTAATTCTAAAAAAAATCCCCCAATCTTTAAAGAGAGGGGGATCTTCTTCAATTAGCGGTCTTCCCTTGGTCTAGCTTCGTTAACAACAATCTTTCTTCCATCCATATCCGAACCATTAAGTTTTTCAATAGCTTCCATAGCTTCGTTATCATTTGCCATTTCGACAAAACCGAAACCACGGGATCTTCCAGTCATCCTATCTTTTAGAACAACTGCACTTGTAACCGAACCGAATTGGGAAAATAAATCACCTAATTTTTGGTCATCAACTTCCCAGGGAAGGGAACCGACAAAAAGTTTTTTAATAATAATCACCGCCAATCTAGTATTTGATAAGCTTTTCGTTACTAGACTGACTGTCTGAAACTTAACATGCTTGAACTAAACACTAAGAGAATTATACTCATTCCTGCGTAAAAAAGCAAGCAATCCGAAAAAGGAGAATGTGTTATGATTTTTTAAGGAGGTGAGTTAATGGGAAATAAATATCTTTACTTAATATTTGCCTCAATTGGTTTTATTTTTTTGCGGAGCGGTTACGGAAAGATATCTGAAGGTAAATTTGTGGGCAGTTTAGGAGAAACACTTGCTAAATTTGCCTCAAAAAATCCTTATCCACTGGTAAAAAATTTTTTAGAGCAAACCGCCATCCCGAATTCCGAAGTTTTTGGCCTGCTTACAATGTACGGGGAAGTTTTTGCCGGAATCAGCATAACTTTGACCTCAATATACTTGCTTTTCGTTTCTAAGGGATCAAGGGCAGGCTATATGATCTTAGGTGCCGGGTTTTTAACAGGTGCTTTCTTAAATGCAGTTTTTTGGCTCTCAGCAGGTTATACAAGTGCATCAACCGAGAGTTTAAATTTAATAATGCTTGCAGTACAGATTATTGGACTTTGGTTTGTCTGGCAAAAGTTAATGGTAGGAGAAAAGTAAGTTTATGAGTACGGATGAGCTCGCCCGGAAAATAAAAGTTTTCTTCCAGGGTGAGGTGTTAACTGATTCGAAAACCTTAAAACTTTATAGTCACGATACCTCGCTTTTTGAGGTATGTCCTCAACTTGTTGTTTTCCCGCTTGATAGTGATGATGTTTGTAATTTGGTTGAATTTGTAAAAAGGAATAAAAAAGTTAACCCCGGCCTTTCCGTTACCGCAAGAAGCGGAGGGACAGATATGACCGGCGGGGCAATTAACGATTCAATCATAGTTGATTTCTCAAAACACCTTAACGAAATCGGCAGGCTGGATTTTGATGGTGTGGTTGTCCAGCCGGGTGTATTTTACAGGGATTTTGAGAAAAAGACCCTAGAGAAACAATTAATTTTACCCTCGTATCCGGCCTCAAGAAATATTTGTGCAATAGGAGGGATAATCAGCAATAATTCCGGGGGAGAAAAGACACTAACTTACGGAAAAACTATCGACTATGTAAAAAAACTGAAAATGATTTTATCTGACGGGGAAATTTATGAATTTGAAAAATTTAACAAAAAAGAACTTGATAAAAAACTTAAGCAGGATGACTTTGAAGGGGAAATTTACCGCAGGATTTATAAAATTTGTGAAGAGAACTATGACCTTGTTAAAAAGGCCAAGCCTAATGTAAGCAAAAATTCAACGGGTTATAATATCTGGGATGTCTGGGACCGGGAATATTTTGATTTGACTAAATTGTTTGTCGGTGCCCAGGGGACACTGGGGTTTAATATTGAGGCAGAACTCGGTTTAGTTGAGGCTAAAAAGCATTCAGGACTTCTTGTAATTTACTTAAACGATATAAATATCCTGCCCCGTCTTATAAACGATGTGTTAAAAACAAAACCGGACAGCTTTGAGGCTTTTGATGACCATACTTTAAAGTTAGCGCTTAAGTTTATGCCTCAGTTTATCTATATCCTGGGCTTTTTAGGGACAATTAGGATGGGTCTGCAATTTTTACCGGATCTTTTGACATTTGCTATAAAAGGTGTTCCTAAATTTACACTTCTGGTTGAATTTGAAAGTAATGATCCTTTAGAAATTGCACTTAAAATAGAAAAACTGAGAGACAGCATTAAACATTTTCCGGTTAAGACAGAACTGGCAGAGAAAGACAGTGAAGCAGAAAACTATTGGGTTATCAGGAGGGAAAGTTTTAATTTACTCCGTAAAAATGTCAAAAACCGCCACACGGCCCCTTTTATAGACGACTTTATTATAAATCCTGAGTTTCTCGTGGAATTTTTCCCCAAACTCATAAAAATTTTGGAGGAACATAAAATAGATTATACCGTGGCGGGGCATATGGGGGACGGGAATTTCCATATAATTCCCTTAATGGATTTTTCAAAAAAATCCGAAAGGGATAAAATTCCGGTGGTTGAGGAAAAGGTTAACCAGCTGGTCCTTGATTACCGCGGCTCAATTTCAGCTGAGCACAACGAAGGGTTGATAAGAGGTTATTACCTGGAAAAAATGTACGGTAAAGAAATGTTTAAAATTTTTAAAGAAATTAAAAATATTTTTGACCCGCAAAATATTTTTAATCCCCATAAAAAAACTGATGCCGATTGGGGATACTCTTTAAATCACATAAGAACCCGCTTTTAAATTTACCTTGTCCCGTACAAATCAATTTTTCGTATACGGATGTTTTTGGGGGTAACTTCAACCAGCTCAGTATCATCTATATATTCTAAAGAATCTTCCAGATCCATAAGCTTTGGTTCGTTGAAATGTTCTGAAACACCCTCACCGGAAGAGCGGTGGTTTGTCTGCTGTTTTTCTTTACAAACATTAACACTCATATCTCCTGATCTTGCGTTTGAGCCAATTACCTGACCCTTATAAACCGGTATATTCGGACCAATAAAAACCGTTCCCCGACTTTGGATACCGGTTAAACTGTAAAGTTTTGAAGTACCATTTTCATGGACAACCAGCGACCCGTTATCCCTTTCAAACCCTTCGCTTGAGTCCGGTCTGAAATCCTCAAAAATCGTGTTTATTATTCCCAGTCCCTTGGTGTCGGTAATAAATTGGCTTCGGAATCCGAACAATTCTCGTGTCGGGATGACATATTCCATATCAACTATTCCGCCATCGTTTTTCATATTGATCAAATTCCCGTGCCTTTGTCCTAATTTTTGAATAACTGTTCCTGAAAATTGCTCAGGAGTTTCAATAAATACCCTTTCGTACGGCGCCAGCGTTACTCCGTTTTCCACTTTCGTTATAACCTGAGGCCTGGACACCTGGAACTCATATCCTTCCCTGCGCATTCTTTCGATTAATATGGCCAGATGAAGCTCACCCCTGCCTGAGACGATCCAGTCGGTATTTAACCCGTTTTGCACCCTTAAGGCCACATCTGTCTCAAGTTCCCGGTAAAGCCTCTCCTGAATTTGCCTTGTTGTTTTAAATTCACCTTCACGCCCTGCAAAAGGGGAGGAGTTAACGCTGAAAACCATCCTTATCGTAGGTTCCTCAATATCCAAAAGCGGCAAAGCCCGGGGATCAGCCGGGTCAGCAACTGTTTCGCCTATCGTGATGTCCGGAATTCCGCTTATGGCTACAATATCTCCTGCTTCAGCCTCAGTAATCTCCACTCTCTGCAGCCCTTCAAAACTCATCAATGATGAAATGCGGTATTTTTTCTGCCTGCCCTCACGGTTTAAGTGAATGACTTCCTGACCTGCACTGATTCTTCCGTTCTCAACCTACCCTTAAAATTATCTCCGCTGATGTTGGTGATTAATAGCTGTAAAGGTTTATCAGGATCACCGGACGGCTCGGGAATTTCCTTCATAATTGCCTCAAATACAGGAGTGATATCAGTCATTTTGTTTATATCAGGCTCGGGTCCTGCTTTGCCGAACTTTCCTGAGGAATAAATTACGGGGAAGTAAGCACTTTCCTCATCAGCTCCCAAATCAATAAAAAGGTCAAAGGTTCTATTTAAAACATATTCAATGCGCGCATCCGGCCGGTCTACCTTATTTACTACAACAATAACTTTTAAACCCATTTGCAGAGCCTGTTTTAAAACAAACCGTGTTTGGGGCATTGGTCCTTCTTTTGCATCAATCAGTAAAAGACAGCCGTCAGCCATCTTCAAAACCCGCTCAACTTCCCCTCCGAAATCTGCGTGTCCCGGGGTATCAATGATATTGATTTTAGTTCCGTGCCAGTTAACAGAGGCGTTTTTAGAAAAAATAGTAATTCCGCGCTCTTTCTCAAGCTCATTGGAATCCATTATTAAGTCAGTTCCGACTAAATCCTTATCCATTTTTGTCTGGGTTTGGGTAAGCAAAGCATCCACGAGCGTAGTCTTTCCGTGGTCAACGTGAGCGATGATAGCTACATTTCTTAGGTTTTTAGTCATATTAAGGCCGAAGAGTAATTATACCTTAAATTAAAGAGGAATAGTAGATGCTATAGGATATTAGATTAAGTGATCCAGCAGGGACAATACACGCTCCGGCTTCGCCGGAGGCGAACCCTTATGATTGGTGAACCGGGTGGGATTTGAACCCACGGCCTTATCCTTAAGAGGGATTTGCTCTACCGCTGAGCTACCGGTCCGCGTTTGCGCGAATGAATTATATCTGATTTAGGCTTAAATTTCGAATTGCTTTAATTCTTCCGGCCTTCTTCTGCTTTCATAACTTCCGCTGCCAAGTTCAACTCCTGCGGGTGCTCTCCATCATCATCTTTGTACAAACCCATTTCATGGGCGTTTTCCAGCGTATCATCATCTGATTCAAGGTCTGGGGTGCCGCCGCTTATTTTTCCCTCGCCTTCCTGGGCCGGGGTTATAATTTTTTTGTGCTTTATATCATCGTCCAATAAAATTACCTCCTTAATCACCATTCCTATTATACCGGAGAAAAAATAAAAGAAGGATCTTAAGTTTTAGGCGGAGATGATGGCGTAAAGCTTATGGAGTTTAAGGGTTGTTCTCTCTTAATTGAAGCTCTTCTTCCTCAACTTTTTTGGTAACAGCCAAACTTTTATTAAGAGCTGTGTTTTGTCTTCTTAGCAAATCATTTTCTTCCTTGAGGCGGTCGATCTCATTTTTAAGTCTATCAACAACATTGACATTCTTCCCTTGATATTTTGCTATGCTAGCAAGCAACATGTTTATTGCAGAGTCTAACCTAGGCTTTAAATCAGGATATTTATCAGCAGCTAACTGAGGTAATTTTTGCGAAACATCTGAAATCATCTCAGTTGCCATAGATATTCTCCAGCGTTCACGATCTCGGCTTGCTCTTTCATCCTCGTCTCTTTGCTGTTCCGGCGTTTTTTTAACGGTAACTGTAATAGGTTTTGGAGGTGTTAACCACGAGGTTGTTAATGCTGCCTGTTGTTCCTCAGCTGTTGAAGCGTTTGCAAAAGATAGGATAAGTTTCCTGGTTTCGTCTTCGT
>JACPKO010000018.1 GCA_016186985.1 Candidatus Daviesbacteria bacterium | reverse complement strand
GCCAAAATTTGATTTTGCTCCCAAAGATCATGTTGAGCTGGGCAAATTACTAGACATTTTAGATTTTGAAGCCGGTTCTAAGGTTTCCGGAGCTGGCTTTTATTTTTTAAAAAACGGAGGAGCACTTTTAGAGATAGCTTTAGTAAATTATGGCCTGCGGTTTTTAACAGAAAGAGGTTTTACTCCAGTTGTTACTCCGGATTTGGCAAAAGAAAGATATTATCTAGGGACAGGTTATTTACCAAAAGGGGAGGAAGCTCAAACTTACAAAATTGAGGATTCCGATTTGGGTTTAATTGCTACGGCAGAGGTTACATTAGCTGGCTATCATGCCGATGAAATTTTAGATTTAAAGGAGATGCCGAAAAAGTATGCGGGTTTCTCGCATTGTTTTAGGATGGAATCAGGCTCATATGGCAAATATTCTAAGGGTCTTTACCGGGTTCATCAATTTTCTAAAGTTGAAATGTTTGTTTTTGCTACGCCAGAGCAATCCGTTAAGATGCATGAAGAGCTTTTGAAGGTTGAAGAAGAATTCTGGCAAAGCCTTGGTATTCCCTACCGTGTAATTCAACAGTGCACCGGAGATTTAGGAGCACAAGCAGTTAAGAAGTTTGATTTGGAGGCCTGGATGCCAGGGCGCGGAGATTATGGTGAAATTACTTCAACTTCTAATACTACAGATTATCAGGCAAGGCAAGGAATTTAGGAATAAGAATTAAGGATGGAGAAAAAATTGAATATGCACATACTCTAAATGGTACCCTGGTGGCTAGCTCAAGAGGTCCAATCGCTATGTTGGAAAACTTTCAAAGAGAAGACGGTTCAGTTAAAATCCCTGAAGTTTTAATTCCCTTTATGGGAATCTCCGAGATCAAACCTGTCTAAAAAATCCCTTAAAGAGGAGAAGGAGATTGTCTTGCTTTAAGTTGTTCAATTGCTGATTTGGGTGAACTTGATGCCCCCGGCAAAGTTGAACCGCTGGATGTGCTCTCTGGCGCAGTTGTAAGGCCCGGACTGCTTGCTTGAGGTTCCGGGACCACAGACGGTAAAGGTGCGACGATTTGCTGGGGTGGGTTTGTGAGTGGAGTCTGATTGCTTTTCTCGATCGGTAATGATGTTTGGGTCCCGGATTGTGACTGCGGCTTGCCAATCCCTAAAATCATATACGCACTTAGGGCTGCTACGATCAGTATGATTGGAATTCCAGCTACAAGCAGGACCTTAGTTAAATTCAGATGTTTGCCCGGAGGTGAAACTCCGTCTTCAGGGGCAGGTTGGGGTGAAGATGCATCAACTGCCGGTGTTTGATCTGAAGCAACCGGAGGATTATAGATATCCCCGGGTTGTTGATGGGCTTCATCCCCGGCAATCAGGTGGGACAAATCAGTAGGAGCATTTTCTACAGGATTCATTTCAGGAAGCGGAGCTCCCGATTGGGGTGTTGTACCCTCAGGCGAAGGATTGGTATTACTCTGAAGCTGTGAAAGATCAAGTGCACCGGGTTGGTTAGAAGAAGGTATTTGTGGATTTTGTGTGCTTTGATCAAAAGTGTTAGGAGCTTCCCCAGTAGGAGCTGCCGGAAGACCCTGTCCCATATCTGGTATAGGGTTTTGCGGTTGGTCAACAATTGGGGCAGCGGTATCAGGAGTATCAGGCGAAGGTTGGATTGGTTGCTGAGGTGGTATTTCTGTTGGAGGCACAACAGGAGCTTCAGGCGGCGCAAAGTGATTTGTCTGATCCTGATCAGCCACAGGCGCAAATGCCGTGTTTAAAGGATCCTGCTGGTCAGGCGCAATATTTTGTGCTGCAGCAGATATATCCTGTTGGGGCTTGAGCGGAGCAAAATCAGGCTGGTTTTGTTGTACAGGCAGTTGAGGAAAAGAAGCTCCCAGTGCAGTATTTGAGTCAGTAGAAGAGGGCCAATTGGAATTAGTTAATGGCCCAGGAGCTGGCGTAGACGGATTGGCGGGAGCATCCCAGGGGTTTTGCGCCGGTTGTGCAGGTTGAGCCGGAAAGGTGCCTGGAGTTGAAGTTTGGTTTGGATTGTTTGGGTCATTATTGTCCATGGACAGTTAGGTTTAAGTGTATTCAAAAATAAAGTAATAATCAATAGCATCTTTTTAAAAATTTAGGTATAATTCCTCTTTAATGCTGGATTTTTTCTCTTCACTTATCGACGCCAATAAAAGGGAAATTAACAAACTCTCAAAGATAGTAAACGAAATAAATGCCTTAGAAGGTAAAATTAAAAGACTTGATGACAAGAAATTCAAAGCAGAATCTTTAGAATTGCGTCGTAGAAGAGAAAAAGGAGAAGGCCTGGATTTACTTTTACCTGAAGCTTTTGCTTTTGCCCGGGAAGCAGCCAGTCGCACCTTAGGCATGCGCCACTTTGATGTGCAGCTAATAGCAGCTATTGCTTTGCATAACGGTAAAATAGCCGAGCAAAGAACTGGCGAGGGAAAAACAATGTCAGCTGTTCCGACAGTTTTTTTGAATGCTTTATCCGGTAAGGGGGTTCACGTTGTAACAGTTAACGATTACCTTGCCCGGCGAGATGCTGGATGGAACGGTCCGATTTACCATATGCTCGGTGTTTCTGTTGCAGTTATAATCCACGAAAAAGCTTTTATATATGACCCCAAATACAAAGATCCCAATACTACGGATAAACGGCTTAAGAACTTAAAACCTATCTCCCGCAAAGAAGCATACGAGGCAGATATTACATATGGAACCAATAATGAATTCGGTTTTGATTATCTGCGTGATAACATGGCGAACGCCCTGGATAACCAGTCCCAAAGAGGACACCATTTTGCGATAGTTGATGAGGTTGATTCGATTTTAATTGACGAGGCCCGCACCCCTCTTATAATTTCTGCACCAGACACAGAGCCAACAGGAAAATACATAGAATTTTCAAAAATTGTTGACGGATTAAACGGTGATACAGATTTTGTAGTTAATGAAAAAGAACGTGCAGCCCATCTAACAGAACACGGGATTCTAAAAATCGAGAAAAGTTTAGGCGTTCCGAATTTATATGAAAAAGACTTTTCGACCCTGCACCATATAGAAGAAGCTTTAAAAGCCAAGACTTTATTTTTAAAGGACCGTGATTATGTAGTCAAAGAAGGGGAGGTTATCATCGTTGATGAATTTACCGGCAGGTTAATGCCGGGGCGCCGGTACTCAGGCGGTCTACATCAGGCAATCGAAGCTAAAGAGGACGTTACTATCCAGCAGGAATCTAAAACTTTGGCGACGATTTCTTTCCAGAATTACTTCAGGATGTATGAAAAATTATCAGGAATGACTGGAACCGCTGCAACTGAAGCTGAAGAGTTTTTCAAAATCTATAAATTGGAAGTCGTAATAGTTCCGACCCACCAGCCCATGATCAGAAAAGACCATTCTGACGCAATATTTAAAACCCAAACCGGAAAATACAACGCTGTTGCTGCAGAAATAGAAAAAATTCACGCAACAGGCCAGCCAATCCTGATCGGGACTACTTCGATTGAAAAGAACGAATTTTTATCCGAGCTTTTAAAACGCAAAAGAATATCCCATGCTTTGCTTAACGCTAAAAACCACGAAAGGGAAGCGGAAATAATCGCGGATGCAGGAGCAAAGGGTGCTGTTACTGTTGCAACAAACTTAGCAGGAAGAGGGGTGGACATTAAATTAGGCAAAGGAGTTGATAAATTAGGCGGACTTTACGTCATAGGAACCGAAAGGCATGAATCAAGAAGAATCGACAACCAGCTTCGGGGAAGGTCAGGACGCCAGGGAGATCCGGGGGCTTCGAAATTCTTTGTTTCTCTGGAGGATGATTTTATGCGAATTTTTGGCGGAGACCAAGTTGCAAAAGTTATGGGTTTTTTGAAAATGCCAGAAGATGTAGCGATCGAAAATCCGCTTGTTTCAAAAGCGATCGAAGGGGCGCAAAAGAAAGTTGAAGGACATAACTTTGACATCCGTAAACACACTGTTGAATACGACGATGTTATGAACCAGCAGCGCCAAATTATTTACGGCGTACGCAAACAGATTTTAGAAATAATCGCAGGAACTTCTGAAGATGGAAAAACCCTGAAGAAGGAAATTCAGGAAAAAATTGCTGTTGAAACTGAAGCAATAGTTGATGATTTTTCGGAAGGTGAAATTGATTACCAAAAAATAGTTGAGGATTTTGCAACAATTATTACTTTTGATGAAGCGAGTGTTAAAGGATTGCTTAAAGAAATTAGCGATTTAAAAGACCCGGAGCAAATAAAAGATTTCCTGGTTAAAATTGCCGATGATTTATATGACCAAAAAGAAAAGACAGTCGGTGCAGATATCATGCGGCAAATGGAAAGCTTTGTTTATTTAAACACTATAGATAATTTTTGGATGGAGCATTTAGATACTATGGATGACTTGAGAAGTGGTATAGGACTCCGTGGTTATGCCCAAAGGGATCCTCTTATTGAATATAAAAAAGAAGGTTTTGAGCTGTTTGAAAAAATGATTACAGAAATTGATTCAGAAGTTGCCAGAAGAATTTATAAGGTTTCCCTGCATACCCACACACCGGTGCAAACCCCGCCCGTTGACCCCGATTTAATCGGGGTTGATTTATCAAGGGTTGTTGAGGGTCATGAAGAAGCGTTGGATGAAACAGCTTTGCTTGAGGAGGTCGGGCAGCTAATGCCAAATGCGGAGCTGTCAGCCATCAGCCATCAGCCGTCAGCAGGGGAAACCAAAGTTAAAGTTGAAGGATCGAGTGATGATGAAAAATATTCTTCTCCTGTGACGATTGAGGAGCCAATTGCGGCAGGAACAAGGGTTACGGTGGAACGAGGAGGGCAAGTAGTGTCTCAAGATATTTATAACGAGACAGGTTCACTACAAAGAAAAAAACCAGGCCGCAACGAGCCATGTTATTGTGGTTCAGGGAAAAAGTATAAACGTTGCCACTACCCAAATTAGCAACGTTTTCGCTATGCGATAAAAAATGTCATTACCCTAATTAATAAATCAATTTGGGGCATTTCTTGCGAGATTTTTACTACTATCAAAATCGATGTTTTGATAGTGCTTCAATCTCTAAAAAAATGTCATTATCCAAATTTTTCCGGCAAAATGTACTACAATTAATTTATGTTTTTTCTTGAGAAAATCGACGGGTTTCTAAATTCAATCACCATGTACAGGGTGATACTTTACGGGCTGGCTTTTTTATCTGTAGTATCGATTTTATTCGGATTTTTTGGGCTTTTGCCCTTTAGCGGATTGCAGCTTGCCGAATCACTCGTAACGATTATAGTCTCCTGTTATGTTGGTAATAAATTATTTTCCTGGGTTTTGCGTGTTGACACTAATACTGAGTCCTGGTGGATAACAGGATTAATTTTATTTTTTGTCCTTGTTCCAATTATCGGTCATAATGAGCTTATCGCCACGGTTTTAATTAGCATAATAGCAGTGGCTTCCAAATATTTCCTGACTTTTGATAAGAAACACATTTTTAATCCGGCAGCAATTGCTTGTTTTCTTGCCGGACTTTTTGGTTTTGGAAATGCTGTCTGGTGGGTTGGTAATGTAGTTCTTTTGCCATTTGTGGCGATAGTTGGACTTTTGGTAGTTAGAAAAATCCGCCGCTTCCAATTATTTTTTGCTTTTGTCGGGGCAAGTATTTTATCAATCGGAATAAATCTGCCTCAAACTTTACTCCAGGTTTTTATATCATGGCCCTTAATCTTTTTTGGAACAATTATGTTGACAGAACCATTTACCACACCGCCAAATAAAAGGTATAGGATGATTTATGGAGTTATCGTTGGATTTTTATTCGGTTCACAATTTTCAATTGGACCACTTTTCCCGTCCCCTGAATTTGCCTTAATTGCCGGAAATATTTTTTCATTTATAGTGAGCCCTAAAGGGAAATTATTTTTGAAATTTAAAGAAAAGATTCAACTGGCTCCGGCTGTCTACGAATTTATATTCACTCCAAATTCAAAATTTGTTTATTTACCAGGTCAATACATGGAATGGACTTTGCCTCACGAAAAGTCTGACTCAAGAGGCATAAGAAGGTATTTTACAATTGCATCAGCACCGGAAGAAAACGAAATTAAGCTGGGAGTAAAAATAATTCCTGACAAATCAAGTTCTTTTAAAAAATCTTTGCTAAACTTAAGACCAGGACAAAAATTATCTGCTGATCAACTCTCCGGTGATTTTGTACTCGATCCAAAAAATCAAAAATTTGTATTCATCGCCGGTGGAATTGGGATAACGCCTTTTCGCAGTATGATAAAAAATATAATTGGTGCAAAGTTGAAAAAAGATGTGGTAATGTTTTACTGCGCATCAGACGCTCAGGAATTTGTTTATAAGGATATTTTCAAAAAAGCGCAGGATTATGGAGTTAAGACTATTTATGTTTTGGGGGGTAAAGATCCCGCACCAAAAAATTGGATTGGGGAAACCGGATATTTAACCAAAGAAATCATTAAAAAATTTGTACCTGATTTAAAAGAGAGAAAGTTTTATTTATCAGGCCCTGTAACTATGGTAAATAACTATAAAAATTTACTTAAAGAATTAGGTGTCAGAAACACTGAAATAGTAACAGACTACTTTCCTGGATACTAAATTTTTATGGAAATTACAAAAGATTTGATAATTTCTAAACTGCCTAACCGCCCAATTAATGCAAATAAGGGGACATTCGGTTCTGTTTTAATAATTGCCGGGTCAAAGAATTTTCCGGGCGCTGCAATTTTATCCGTTCTGGCGTGTGCTCGAGTTGGAGCAGGACTGGTCTCGCTTGCAACGAGTGAAAAAGTTTATAAAGTTATTGTCCCAAAAATTCCGTTTGCGACATTTTTAGATTTTTCAGAGATTGAGAAAAATTTAGGAAAATATGACTGCGTTTTGATTGGGCCTGGATTAGGAGGCAGTCATGAATCGAGAATTATGAATTATGGATTTTTAACAATACTAAATCAAAAAGATAAAAAATTAGTATTTGATGCGGATGCCCTGAATGCACTTTCGGAACTTGATGGTTGGTATAAAAGCCTGAAGAATAATGCAGTTATGACTCCGCACCCCGGCGAGATGAGCAGATTAACGGGCTTATCAATTGAGCAAATTCAAAACAGCAGGGGAGATATTGCAAAAAAATATTCCAAACTCTGGAATAAAACTGTTGTTTTGAAAGGGGCAAAAACTGTTATTGCAAATCCTGTGGGTGAAATATTTGTCAGTCCTTTTTCAAATCCGCTTTTAGCAGTTGCCGGAACAGGTGACGTTTTGTCCGGTATTATTGCGG
>JACPKO010000010.1 GCA_016186985.1 Candidatus Daviesbacteria bacterium | reverse complement strand
CTCCTATTTCAGTTCCAGTTGGAGAAGAAGTTTTAGGAAGGCTTTTTAATGTAGTTGGAGAAACTGTGGATGGTAAGGGTCCACTAAAAGCCAATCCTTCGACTCGCTCAGGACAAGGAAAAAAACTACCTATTCACAGGCTTGCTCCTAAATTTGATGAACAATCCACAGCTTCAGAAATTTTTGAAACCGGAATTAAAGTTATAGATTTACTAGCTCCTTTTGTGAAGGGTGGAAAGGTAGGGTTATTTGGTGGAGCTGGAGTTGGAAAAACTGTTTTAATTCAGGAATTAATTAGAAATATTGCGGCCGAACATGGAGGGTATTCTGTATTTGCAGGAGTTGGAGAGAGAACCAGAGAAGGTAATGATTTATATCATGAGATGCAGGAATCTGGGGTTATAGACAAAACTGCCATGGTTTTTGGCCAGATGAATGAACCCCCCGGAGCCCGTCAAAGAGTTGGCTTAACAGCCCTAACTATGGCAGAGGAGTTCAGAGACGGGCAAGGAAAAGATGTTTTACTTTTCATAGACAATATTTTTAGGTTCTCTCAAGCAGGTTCAGAAGTATCAGCACTTTTAGGAAGGATCCCCTCTGCTGTAGGTTATCAGCCAACCTTAGCCACAGAAATGGGACAACTTCAGGAAAGGATTACCTCAACTAAAAAAGGTTCTATTACCTCTGTTCAGGCTGTTTATGTGCCAGCTGATGATTATACAGACCCGGCCCCTGCTGCAACTTTTGCCCATTTAGATTCTACAATTGCCCTGGAGAGAGCTTTAACAGAACAAGGCCTTTACCCAGCGGTTGATCCCCTAGCTTCTTCTTCAAGGGCTTTGGATCCAAATATAGTTGGTGAGGAACATTATAAAGTTGCAGTAGAAGTCCAAAGGATTTTACAAAGATATAAAGATCTTCAAGATATTATTGCTATTTTAGGTATGGAAGAGTTATCTGATGAGGATAAACTAACAGTTTCCCGCGCCAGAAAAATCCAAAGAGCCCTCACCCAACCCTTCTTTGTAGGCGAAGCCTTCACCGGTAGAAAAGGAAAATATGTTTCCTCAAAAGACACAGTCAAACTCTTCAAAGAAATCATTGAAGGTAAACACGATAGTAAACCAGAAACTGCCTTTTACATGATAGGTGGACTTGAGGATCTTAAATGATTTTATTTTCCCGTAAAACACTTTTAGAAATATCAAATCAAATTCTGGTTAATTTAACTTCTGGGTGGTTCGGGATAGTTCTAATAGCTCCAGGCATTTTTGTTGTTTCTTCTATACAACAGTACTTAGAATTGCTGATCAAAAACCTGCCCTTTGCAATAATAGGTCTAATTCTATGTGTTATAATAGCAGAGAGGATTAAAATAATATGAATGCTGACCAGTTTTTAACAAATGGATCAATAGCTTATTCTTTGCTTATGATTGTTGTTATTCTCTTGGCAATCTTTGTTTTCACAACCTCAAAATCCTCCAAAAAACGATAATTTATATCAAACACGACTCCAAACCAGAAACCGCCTTTTACATGATCGGTGGTGTGGAAGATTTAAAATAAAATTCAAAGCTTATCTTCCGGTTCGGCCACGAGTTGCCTGCTTTTCCCTTATACTATGTATGGCAGTGAGAATTGCGACACGATCTATGAGTAACCCGTAAGTAGCAATTGCTTGTATTAAAGCCCTACTTTCGGTTTCGGTGTAACAAATGCCCGGTACAAAGGTAACTCTGTCTGGTGGGATATTAAGAGCATAAGTTACAGCTCTGGCCCAATTTAGGACACACTCTTCAATATTCTCACCGCCTACAAAAAATCTGGTAACACCCGGATCAAAAACCCAACCTTTTTGGGAAAACCTATCCTTCATTTCTGCTACCTCATTTTTTGTAACCGGTGGGAGAGGTTTATAACCGAATTCCAAAAGCCTGTCCTCGCCAAATATTTCCCTATAACTAACCCTACGTTTTCTTTCATACTCAATCAACTCGGATGGAAGCGCTTTACCTGCATGGTTTGTACTAAGCCCGTCTAGTTTTTTTGGAAAAGAAGAATAGCGGATAAAAACAGAATTAGGATCTTCGCCATAGTATCTGGCTGCGGCCGTCTGCATTCTTCTTAATTGTATGCGCGCAGGCGTAACAGGTATATCAGGAAATTTATAGAGCTCCCAGTCTTCATGGACATATAAAAGGACATGTTTAACCGGTATTTCAGTCATGCCCTATATTATAAGGTATTTATGGCCAATTATCAAACTATAGGATTGCAGTTTGCCCTTTTGGGGGAAAATCCTTCCACGGAATTTACCCTGAGCGGAGTCGAAGGGCTCAGGACAAGTTCATCAAATATTTTTATTAGCTTCCCACCTTAAAGGTGTAAAGCTAAACTTAGACGGTTCCCGCGACTCAAAATTATAACAGGCTTTCTACATGATCAGCGAATTGGAAGATCTAATATAAATTTAATCCTACTAGACTTTTTCAAAAGTGCCGTCCAGATGCAGATAGTAAGTTTCAACTTCTAAATCCGGAATTTTCTCCATAATATGCTTTCTGGCTTTTTGCAAATCTTCAACATGCCTGTCAATATGCCCGTCCTCGCCATAAGCCCCGCAATCTTCATGGTTTATAAGAACTGCCTTTTTAATATGATGGAGCCTATACGAAACATCAATTTGATTTAAAATTGTCTCTAAGGATTTTGCTGCTCCTGCAAAAGCTCCTCTATCATAAGCCCCAGGTTTGAGATTGCTCCCTATCCACTTATTAATATATTCCTGAAATCTAAAATCTATACAAGTTATTATAATCGCCTCGGCGATATGGGCTGACATAAGCTAGTAGTATATAACAGTAAATTTTATTGGACAAGATGACTAAATTGTGGTAAATTTGTATAAAGTTTGGTGAAAGTCCAAGTCCCTGAAAGGGACCTTTTTTTGGACAAAATTTTATGGGAAGAATAGAAATTGATATTAATACTGAAAACCTGGGGAAATATTTTTTGCCGCAACATGGCTGGAAAATATTAGAGCTTCCTCCGCGTTTTTTTGACAGGAGAGTAACGCGCAAAGGCGATAGAATCCGCTGCATTGATTACCGGTTTGGGCAAACTCAAAAAGGGTATGATCCCGACACAGTTCCTTTAAGCCCTGCCTGGTTAGGGGCGATTGATGGCGTAGCTGCTTTTTTCAACGGAAATGCAGAAACCAGAATGGCTAGTGCAGTTAAAATGACCGAAGCTGTAGGTTTTAAAAGAGCAGATCATGGTGATTACATTCAGGGAGATGAAGGCTGCGCTTTCAGAAGGGCACTTTTTGAAAGCCAGTTTCCAGATTTAGCTCCTCTTAGCCGGGTTGAGTCAAGAGTGCTTCGCACAAAATTTAAAGTTGAACATATAGTTTTACATACCGCTTCAAGCCATCCTGATGGATTTGTTATTAACAATCGGCCATACACTACAGTTCTTCCTGAAGACGGTAAACATTACCCTATTGATTTATGGTTTGCTCAAATGGTTGGTATTTCGTCGGGAAGATCTTTGCCGGTTATTGCTAAATGCGGTGAGTTATTGTTGCCTGAAAACCGGCGGAATTTATATTTAATCCAGGATTAAAAAATTGTCCTATTTTGAGAATTTTTGGCGGTAGTCGTCTCCCGATTCATATAATTTAGCATTTTTACCAATATCCCTATTCCATCCAGTTACCGCCTCTTTTCTTTTTTCGGGTCTGTCAATGTCATATCCTTTTGAAGCAAGATATATGAGAGCAGCGATCCCTGCTTCGCTGATATCAAAAATATTAAGCATAACCCCGGCTTTGGCTGCATCGCTTACCGCCTCCATAGCTGTTGATGGCCGGAATTGAAACGGGCCCATGTCACCTGTGGAAGATCCAAGTACCCTGTCTGATGAATAATCTAATCCTGTAATTAAAGAGGTATGCGCAGCCAGCTCGGATAAAGCTGTAGTTTCTATGGGAAAGGTTTTGAAAAAATCCACTAGTTTTGTTTGACCTGTATTTGTACCGGCACTGGATTCAATAACTAAAACCTCAGCCAGTTCGCCAGGATTCATTATCCTTCTTTGCGCAGGGGGGTCAGTTTTGAAAATCCCCTTTCCTCTTAGAATTTCCATAATTCTAACCGCTTCTCTGTATGACTCCTCACAAAGTGCCAAAGCCTCCGCGTGGATTCCCTTAGAATTAGCCCAGGCTTCTTTTTCAGGAGATAAGGGTTTTAAGCCTTCCCGTCCATTTAATCTTAAGTTGTACCTTTTGTTAAGCAAATCCAGCCTTATATTAATATCGGATATGACCCAAAGTGATTTATCTATTTGTTCAGGAGTTGCTACTTCTCCGGCAAGATTTTTTTCAAGATTCACCCGCTCCGGGCTGGTAGGTTTGAGGCTTAAAATCTGATTTGAAATTTCCCTAAAGGTTTGTTTTTCATTTGCGGCACGGGTTGGTTCGGGCGTAACTCGCTTGGGTTCAGGCTTAGCCTTGTTTGTACTATTTAACAAAGCAGCCCCGCCCCCGGTTGCAGCAGCAACAACAGCCGCAGCTGTCTTAATTAATTTTCTGCGTTTAAGGTCAGCAATATATTCCCCTTTGGGGATTGCCTGCGGCTTAATTTGTTCCGCTCCTTTATCTGACATAATGAAATCCTTAACTTATAAATGTATAATAACACCAAATTATGTCAGAATTGGTATTAAAAATTGTTACACCTGAAGAAGAAGTTCTAAGCGAAGAAGTTGACCAGGTAAATGTCTCAACAACCCAGGGCGAACTCGGCATACTTCCCCACCATGCTTCCCTTATGGCAAAGCTCATTCCAGGTGAATTAAAAATTAAACAAGGCGGAAAAGTCAGCCATTTCGCAATTGGCACGGGATTTTTACAAGTTGAAAATAATGTTCTAACAGTTATGACTGATCTTGCGGAAAACGCCGAAGAAATTGATGAAAAGGCTGTTGAGGCAGCCCGTAAACGCGCAGAGGAAGCTTTGGAACAAAAACTCGGTCAGGAGGAATACGCAGAAACTTTAGCAGCGCTGGAAAAGTCGCTCGCCCAACTTAGGGTTAAAAGAAGGCATCGGATAAGATAGCTATGAAACCTCGAAAGGGTTTGAAAAAATTATCTAATTTAACAAGAGTTTCCACTCTGGCCAAGATTAGCCTACGGGTTTTAAAACCTGTTGCCAGTATTAAAAATGCCAGATTATTACTGGCTGTTTTTATAACAGCCTTATTTGTTTTCTCCTTTCAAGAGTTCCGATACAAAAATAGCGGCTCTTTACTGGGGATAAGTACCAAAAAAGAAGCCACCCAATCAGCAAATGTAAATACAAATGATGATCCTGAAGGGAAACTTGATTTAAAAGAGATTTTAGAAAGCACCAACCAGGACGTCAGGCTTAAGGCAGCCAGGAGGTTGGTGGAAAAAGTT
>JACPKO010000007.1 GCA_016186985.1 Candidatus Daviesbacteria bacterium | reverse complement strand
TTCCAGTTTGCTCTGGTAATATTTTTTAACAATTTTACCGGCTTCGATTGCGGCCTTCTTAGCTACGGATAAAAATTTTGAATCTGCCATGTGCTTTATAATAACTTAAGGGTCAAAATAATCCAACTTGTTTAACTTCTGCGGTTTTTTCTTGCATCTCATCCCAAATTTTAACTACTCCATAGGTATTATCATATCCCGGCTGTATTGAAAGTTTTCCCTCCCTTACCCTACTCACACCTTCTGCCAGTTTTTCTCCTCCGGCTTTAGCTATATCTTCAATGGGGATTTTAGTAAGAATTTTTAGTTCAGGACCCAATACTGAAATTAATCTGAGGTATTCACTCTTTGTTTTTTGGGAAGCTACAGTTGAGTGTAAACTTTCTGCTACAATCTCCTCAAGCTGAACCAGCATCCTAAACCCTGGCTTCTCAGGAAATTTCTGACTTTTTGTTATTCCCTCTTCACTCTTTACTCTTAACTCTTCCACTTTGCGGTCTGCCAAATCTTCTACCCTTTTTAAAACCCCTAAAGTTAATTTTCTTTTGCAAACCGGGCAGATTTCCCCTTTTTCTTTAAGCTGTTTTGAGTCATAAACAATCCCGCAATTCCTATGACCTGAATAATGATATTTTCCCTCTTCCGGGAAAAATTCTATCGTACCGATAATTTTTCTGTTTTTTAAGCTATCACGCAAACCTTTAAAACTTAACTCGCCGGAAAATATCGTTACCTCCCGTCCTAAACGGGGTAAGGAATGGGCATCGGAGAAAGAAACTATCGATTTATTATCCAGCTGTGAAACCCTCCAGTTCATAGCAGGTTCACTTGATAACCCTGTTTCAACCGCAAAAATTTGATCTGAGAACTCCCCAAAGCAATCTTCAAATTTATCATATCCTGATTCCGAGCCGAATAAAGAAAACCATGGTGTCCAAATATGCGCAGGTATTATTAAAGCTTCCGGCTCAATACTAAAAACAATTTCGCAAAGCTCGCGGGATGACATTCCCATCATCGGACGTCCGTCTGAAACTAAATTAATCCCCCTTTTAGTTAAAGCCTGTGCCAATTTTCCGGCTGTCTCAAGTGTTGGAAGAACAATTACAATATGGATTCTGCGCACTTTTCCTTTATCCGAATATATGCAGGCAAGTTCCACTGTAGGTAAAAATTTAACCCCGTCATACTCATATAGCCCGTCTGATTCTCTTAAATCTTTCTTCAGTTCAGCACTCCATAAAGGGTGAAGGCAATCCCCTGTCCCCATTAAATTAATCCCTTTTAACTTTGCCCACTTAGATAAATTGGGAATATTTAATTCCCTGCTGCAGGCTCTTGAGAATCTGGAATGGATGTGAAGATCAGCTACAAAAGCCATAATAAAAGGGTGCAGCGTAGAGGGTACAGGGTACAGTTTTAAAAATCAAGGATACATAAACTTTACACTTTGAACTTTGCACTTTAAACTTCTCTTATGGTAGATACACATACCCATATCCAGTTTAAAGTTTTTGACAAAATCCGGGATCAGGTTGTTGCAAACTCAAAAAAAGCCGGAATCGAAAAAATTATTGCTGTAGGAACGGATCTGGAATCATCCGAAAAAGCCGTCGAGGTTGCAGAAAAATATCCTGAAGTTTTTGCCTCAGTCGGGATCCATCCTCATCACGTGTTTGGAATCATGAAAAAGCCATCAGCCGTCAGCCATCAGCTTTCAGACTTAGAAAAACTTGTAAAAAATCCCAAAGTTGTAGCAGTCGGAGAAACGGGAATGGATAAACACGTTTATAAAATTACTAAGTACCCTAATTACCTAATTTCTAATGAGTTTATAGAATTACAAAAACTTTTCTTTGAAAAACAGATTAAATTGGCAGTTAAATTTAAAAAGGCTTTAATAATTCACAACCGCGAAGCAGTTTCTGAAACCTTAGAAGTTTTAGAAAAAAATTGGAACAAAGCCTTAGAGCAAAAATCAGTATTTCATATGTGCGAACCCCACCCAGACCTTTTAGATTTTGCTATCAAACATAAAGTTTTTATAAGCTTTGGGGAAGATATTACATATGATTTGGAAAAACAAGAATTCCTCAAAAAAGTCCCCTTAAAGCTTCTAGTTTTAGAAACCGACTCCCCATTTATTTCCAGGGAACCAAAAGATTTAAGAGAGCTTCTAAAATTCTTAACTGGTTTATTGAAAAAAGACGCCAAAGAGCTTGAAGACATAACTTCTAATAATAGCCTCTCACTTTTTAAATTGTAGTTTATACATCTCAATTAACTCCTTAACTGTTGTTGCGTCCTCCGGTTTTTTGTCAGCTTCTCTAAACCTTACAAGTCTTGGAAACCTTAATGCATATCCGACTCCATTTTCATCCCTGCCTGCGCTGTGTATCGGAGATCTGGTTATTTCATCCGCCAACACCTCAATAACAATTTTTGGCTCAATCCAAACCGAGGGTGTTAATACTGAATTTACTCTCGCAGGTTTGTGTGAGACTTTAATCTTATCAGCCCGTTTATGCACTTCGCGCCATTCTTCGTCAGTCAAACCTGTCCCTATTTTGGAAACAGTTACAAATTCATCCTTTTCCTTATCATAAACCCCGACGAGAAGTGCGCCTGCTCCAAATTCCGCCCTTTTACCTTTGCCGAAAACATATCCTAAGATCACACAATCTACAGTATCATTTAGTTCTCCTGAGGAATTCCTTTTTTGTTTTACCCAATTAAAATTTCTTGCACCGGCTTCATATAAAGAATCCGGTCTTTTAACAATTAAACCTTCCAAACCTTCAGAAATCGCTTCATCAAACTGCTTTTGTATGACCTCTTTTTTATCGGTAATCTCGCCCGGCTGCGCAATCAATACATCATCCCCATCGATTACCTTAGTTAAATACTTAATCCTTTTTGTAACGGGCTCTTCCATTAGCGATTTTCCGTTTAAGAACATAATGTCAAAAACCATGGCTTTTAAGGGAAGTCTTTTAGCCGCTTCTTCAATCCCGTGTTTTCTTCTTCTTTGGGTTGTTTCCTGAAATGGTAAGAACTCATTAGATTCTGGGTTGTAAGCTAAAGCTTCCGAATCCAAAATCGCGGATTTTGCTTTAACCTGTTTTAAAACACCCTGGGTAATATCCGGAAACATAGGGGTTGTCTCCTCAAGATTTCTTGAAAAAAGCCTGACTTTATCACCATCTTTATGAATTTGTATCCTAAACCCATCCCATTTAAGCTGAATGTGAGCAGATCCTTCAAATTTTTTCAAAATAGCTTCAGGATTTGGCAACCTTTCTGCAAGTTGCGAGCGGATTGGTTTTCCTACTGTAACCTGTAAACTCTCAACTGCCTTAAGTCCGCCTTTCCAAAGGGTTTGCCCTACAAGTCCTAAATCTGAAACGCGGTTGTATGCTCCTTCTAACAATTTTCTTTTTGATTTATCGCCTAACTTTGCTTTTGCAAATGCATCCAAAATTGTCGGATCACCAATCCCCAGCCTTGAGTTACCGATTGGAATCCTAACCAAATGCTTGGCTTCTATTCCTGAAGACTTTTCAAGAAGTGCTGACAAAGAAGAGATTTTATTCTCAACAGTCCCGTCTCCTGAAAATCGGGCAATTTTCTTAAGTTCCTCAAATACTTCTTTAATCGAAAGATTTGATTTTTGAACTGTGGCTTTGCGTTTTGAATTTTGCGTTTTGAGCTCT
>JACPKO010000100.1 GCA_016186985.1 Candidatus Daviesbacteria bacterium | reverse complement strand
ATTAATTGATTAAGAATCCGAGCTGATAGTTTTTTCCTTTAGGAATTTTCTAATCTTCGCTCCAAAGATTTACGGAGCAATCCATTTAAATTTTTCAAAGCAGGTTTTCTAAACTCTGCAAAATATTTCTTTTCAATTATTTAAATATCTTCTTCGTTCCTTACCGGGTTAATCCTGAGATACAGGACGAAGAAGACCCAAATTATGTTTATCAAAACCAGAAGTTTCAAACCAGGCAAAAAATACGGTAACGGCTCTTTCGTCAGACAAAATCGTCAGGGTTACAATCCAAACAGGTTCAGAAGATCCAGATACGGCAGTCAAAGAAGTGAATTTGGCCGCGATATCAGTGTCTTTGTCAAAAAAGCAGTACCTGTTTTAGATTCTTCAGATACAGTTATGGAGGAAAAAACCTTTTCGGATTTTGAGATTTCAAATCCATTAAAAACAAATATTACAACTAAAGGTTATACGCAGCCTACACCGATCCAGCAACAGGCTATCGAACCGATTTTGGAAGGAAGGGACTTGATTGGACTTGCTAATACAGGAACCGGAAAAACAGCAGCATTTTTGATCCCGATTATTGATCAAATTTTCAAAGACAGACAAAAGAAAGCCTTGATTATTGTGCCCACACGCGAACTTGCTGTCCAGATTAATGAGGAATTAAGAGATTTTTCAGAAGGGATGAGGATTTATTCGGCCTTAATTATCGGCGGAACAAATACCCAAAGGCAAATCTATAATCTAAGGAGAAACCCGCATTTCGTTATCGGGACTCCCGGCAGGCTCAAGGATTTAATTGAGCAAAGAGCACTGCGTTTGGATGACTTCTCAATTTTTGTGCTTGATGAGGTCGATATGATGGTTGATATCGGGTTTATTGATGATGTTAAATATTTCATTTCTTTATTGCCAAGTAAGCGCCAGTCCTTATTTTTTTCAGCAACCATTTCCCATAAAATAGAGGGAATTTTGCGAAATTTTGTTAATGACCCGGTCACGGTTTCCGTTAAAGTTGCCGATACTGCGCAAAATGTTGAGCAGGATATCATTAAAGTTATCTCGCGGGAGAAAAAAATAGATCAGCTCCACGATGTTTTAATTGGTGACGGAGTTTATAAGGCACTAGTTTTCGGAAGAACCAAACACAGCGTTGATAATCTGCACAAGGAATTAATTTTTAGGGGCTTTAAAACCGGTGCGATTCACGGCAATAAATCCCAGGGTGCAAGGAGAAGGGTTTTGGACAGTTTTAAGCGTAATGAAATCCAGGTTTTACTCGCAACCGATGTTGCCTCAAGGGGTTTGGATATTCCAAACGTCACCCATGTTATAAATTATGAAATGCCAGATTCTTACGATGACTATATCCACCGAATAGGCCGTACGGGCAGAGCAGACAAAAAAGGCATAGCGCTAACGTTCGTAGATTAAGCTTTTGAAGGTTTTTTTATATTTTCAATAATTTTGGCAATCTCATTAATACGGGCATATCCCATTTCAATATCCTCAATTGCCATTTTGTAAGCTGCGTTCTCCGATAAGTCTCCCATCTGCGCTGCTTCACCTTTTCTGGTCATAGCCTCAGCCAGAGCTTTTTCAGTCTCTGCAAGTTTTTTCGTCCACATTTCCAGTTTTAACTTTTGCAGATCGTTCATAGGTTTAAAGTACACTACAAGCTTATGTTTCAGAGCGATAAAAGTCAAAGGTTAAAATGGGTAGAGCCGGGGCTAGTGAGGGGGAGAAGCAACCTCCGATAGAATCGGAGCCGAACCTGCTTCCGCCGTTGAACCCCAAACTTTAAGAATCCATTATCTAAAATCCACTTCAAGCTAAAGTTCTTAAATCGCAAGTTCAATGCCAATCCCATCCTTTCTCACAAAAAATCCACCATGAAGATGGATGTTTTTGATGAGAGCGGGTGAGGGGGATAACAACCTTTCGCTACGCGAAAGAACGTTGCTTTTGCTTCGCAAAAGTAAGATTCTTGCAAAAGTCGAACCAAATCAAAGATTTGTTTTGATCCTCTGCACACTGCCTTTAAACAAAAAGATCGACCACAAGGGTCGACTTTATGTTTAAGAGCGGGTGAGGGGGATCGAACCCCTTACGTTCACTTTGGAAAAGTGACATTCTACCGATGAATTACACCCGCGCGTGGGGTTATTTTACCAAACTTCTATTTTGAAAGTCGAGCAACATCCCTGTAACCAATATCCTTTCTGTAATGCAGCAGATTTTCTCCGTTTTCTCCCGAAATGAATACCTTTTCCAAAGCTTCGTAGGCTTTTTTGCGGGCTCCAATAACATTTTTGCCTTCTGCCACAACGTAAAATAATCGCCCCCCGTTTGCAAGATACCTTCCGCCAACTTCTTTAACCCCGGCTCCATAAAGTTTAATGCCGGGTGTTTTAATTAAGTTATCAAATCCGTTAATCACTTTTCCCTTAACATTTGAATAGTCTCCAGGATAGCCCTTAGAGGCTGCAGCTACTACTATTCGAGCCTTTCCGTTGTAATTTACCTTGGTTTTATCAAATTGATCCTGTGCTATTGAAAGAGCAACATCGAACCAGTCATTTTTAATTCCCGGCAAAATGCACTCTACTTCCGGGTCGCCCCATCTGGCGTTGAATTCGATAATATTTACTTTGTTTTTAGCAACGATCCCCCCAAGGTAAAGTATTCCTGAATATGGCCGGTTTTCTTTCTTTAAGCCCTCAAAGGTCCTATTAAAGATATCCGATATTTGGTTTTGGATATTAGAATTTATTACCAGGGGTGGGGTAGAGCAGCCCATTCCGCCCGTATTTAAACCCTTATCTCCGTCAAAAACTCTTTTATGGTCCTGGGCGGAAGCTATATATTGGAATGTTTTACCGTCCGATATGGCATAGGAAGAAAATTCCTCACCCTCTAAAAACTCTTCAATTAAAAATGTTTCACCGGACGATCCGAATCTGGCCATTTCCGAAACAGCATTTAAAGCCTGCGCGATATTTTGCGCGATTATTACGCCTTTTCCTTCAGCCAAACCGGAAGCTTTTATAACAAAGGGTTGCTCAGGCTTAGACTTTAGAAATTTTTCTGCCCGGGAATGGTTACTGAAAACCCAAAATTTGGGGGCGGGTAGATTGTATTTAAGCATAAATTCCCGGGCGTAAGACTTATCCCACTCAATCTGTCCGGCTTTCCTTGAAGGGCCAAAAACTTTAAAATTATTCTTGCGCAGCAAATCTGAAACTCCGGCCAAAATAGCATTTTCCTGCGCAATATCCACTAAAGCAACCTTGTACTCCTTACAAATTTTTAAAATTTCTATCTTTGAGGTAGTTTTTAAATGAGGAAAAATACGGACTTTCTTTTTTGTATTAATTTGCATCAAATCATTACCGGGAATTGCGATAATTTCATCAACTTTGTCTGATTTTGCGTACGCGTCGACCAAAGCTGATCCACGTCCACCGGCGTCTATTACTGCAACTATATTTTTCATACTAAGTCTTCCAAGAAACAAGATACAAGTTTTCCAAACAAATTCCAAATTTTAAATACTCAAACTATTTGGTAATTGTTATTTGATTATTGATCATTGTTTGTTTCTTGTATCTTGGATACTTGGTTATTATTGAGAGATTTTTTCTAAGATAGCTTTTAGTTCCTCAGGATTAGCCGGCTTTGCTTTTGCAAAGGTCAAATCTCCTTCAGAATCCATTGGAATTAAATGAATGTGAGTATGGGGTACCTCAAGTCCCGCTACCATTATGCCTATTTTACCTGTAAAAGGCTTCATTTTTTCTTGAAGCAGTTTTGCAGGGGGTTTACTT
>JACPKO010000106.1 GCA_016186985.1 Candidatus Daviesbacteria bacterium | reverse complement strand
AGTCTCATTTAGATTCATTATGTCAAGTTGACTTGACATTTTTCCCTTATCGGTTTTAGAATGTTTACGGGGGTGATTAAATGAAATACGCAAGTATAATAATTGTCGGATTGGTTATTTTAGGCACTGCAGGCTTTTACTTCTACTCACAAAACCAATCCGCTTCCGATTCAATGGAAAAACCTGAAGCCATAGCGGAGAAGTCCGCAGGCTCGGATCCGGCTATGAAGAAACCGGAGGAAGCGATGATGGAAGGGTCAGGTGAGTATATTCCTTATTCTGATTCAGCTTTCAACTTGGCAAGCGGCAAAAAACGGGTGCTGTTTTTCTTTGCTAACTGGTGCCCGATTTGTAAACCGGTTGATGCACAGTTAAGCGCCAATACAGCGAAGATACCGGAAGGTGTCGCAATATTCAGGGTAAATTACAACGACAGCGATACTGACGCTACCGATAAAGCACTGGCACAAAAATATGGAATCACTTATCAACATACTTTTGTCCAAGTTGATGATCAGGGAAATGAAATTACCAAATGGAACGGCGGGGATTTAGATAAGATAGTCTCGTCTTTAAAATGATATTATGAAACAAAGGCAGCTAAACTGCCTTTGTTTTTTACTATGATACTTTTAATTATTTTCGCGTTTTTGGCTGGAATAGTTACGATTCTCTCGCCATGCATTTTGCCTATATTGCCAATCATCCTTTCTTCTTCAATCGGCACACAGCAAATCGGAAAAGCCAGACCACTGGGAGTAATTGTAGGTTTTGTTTTAAGTTTTACAATCTTTACGCTTTTTTTATCTTCAATAGTTAGGATATTCGGGATACCGGCTGAATCTTTAAGAGTTTTTTCAGTGGTTGTTATTGCTTTGTTTGGACTTTCAATGCTTATTCCTAAATTCCAAATATGGATGGAGATACTTTTTTCCAAACTTTCACAGTTTCTTCCCCAATCCCAAAACCAAACCGGATTTGGCGGGGGAATTATTATGGGACTTTCTTTAGGGCTTTTATGGACTCCCTGCGTTGGACCAATTTTAGCCTCGGTTATATCGCTTGCGATAACCGGTTCGGTCAATCTTGATGCCTTTTTCATCACATTGGCATATGCAATCGGCACTGCAATACCTATGTTTTTTATAATGATAGCCGGGCAGACTGCTTTAAAAAAAACACCCTGGCTTTTGGCAAATAGCGGACAAATCCAAAAAGCGTTCGGAGTTTTAATGATTCTAACCGCAATAGCGATATTTTTTAATTTTGATCGAAAATTCCAAACTTTTATTCTCGACACTTTTCCAAATTACGGAGTAGGACTTACTAAATTTGAAGATATTCCCTTGATTCAAAATGCTCTAAAAAATTTATCCGGAGGGGAAGTTAAAAAGGAAGATCTCGGTAAACCAATGTTTGACTTGACCCAACCTAAAGGTAATTTAGCTCCGGAACTTATTCCCAGCGGTGAATGGTTTAACAGCCAACCCCTAAAACTTTCAGACTTACGCGGCAAAGTTGTATTAATAGATTTTTGGACATATTCTTGCATTAACTGCCAACGGACGTTTCCTTATTTAAAATCCTGGTGGGATAAATATCAGAACAAAGGACTCGTAATAATAGGTGTACACTCGCCGGAATTTGAGTTTGAAAAAAATCCTGAAAATGTTAAAAAGGCGATTGCAGATTTTGGGTTAACTTATCCAATTGTCCAGGATAATGATTTCTCTACCTGGCGGGCGTATAAAAACCGTTTTTGGCCGGCTAAATATTTTATAGATAAAGAAGGCAATATAAGATACACACATTTTGGCGAGGGGGCGTATGACGAGAGCGAAAAAGTTATCCAGGAACTTCTTTCTGAAACCGGCTCGGATTTAACCGGTTCAACAATCAGCAACCCTGAATACGAAAACTATGCCAAAACCCCTGAACTTTATTTAGGTTACGGCAGAATGCAATTTTTATCCTCGCCTGAGTATCTGGTGAAAGATGCCGGTGCAATTTACACCTCCTCTATAGCTCCGAGCGCGAACACATTTGGATTTTCAGGAGAGTGGGATGTTATGGAGGAATACTCAAACCCCAAAAAAGGCTCAATTTTATACTTAAATTTTGATGCCAAGGAAGTATTTTTAGTTATGCGACCTAAGAACCCCAATACCACAAGCAAAGTCGAAATATACTTGGATGGTAAGCCGGTTTCAGAAACTGATTCTGCAGGGATTGATGTAAAGGAAAGCATATTAACAGTAAAGGGCGCTTCCCTTTACAAATTAATTAATTTAAAAACCCCCGGCCGGCATATTTTAAAACTGGAATTTCTAGATCCTAATACGGAAATCTACGCCTTCACGTTTGGATGAATTATCAAATCACGATCGTTGAGGTTACTTAGTTATACTAACGACTATCAAGTCTCTCAATTTTGTTACACCTCCGAGGTGTAACAAAATGCACTTAGTTTAATTAAGTGCTAACATCCGATTATGAAAATACTTTTAGCTTCAATATTATTGATTTTATTGGTTGGCGCCGGGGCAATTTATTATTTTATCTCTTCAACATACAGGACTGTCCCTGGAAATACCGACTCACCAAAAATAATAACCCTCTCGAGCCCAAGTTCGACATTCAATAGCCAAAATCAGGATACCCCTGCAGAAACAATTGTTGCTGAAGGATTAGATACTCCCTGGGCTATAGCTTTTTTGCCAAACGGCGATATGTTGGTTACGGAAAGAAAAGGGACCTTGAGATTGGTGGATAAAAATGGAAATCTTCAGCAGATGCCTGTTGCAACTTTAGAAAATGTCAAAGAAATCGGCGAGGGAGGGCTTTTGGGAATTGCTTTGCATCCTGATTTTTCTTCCAACAGCTTCGTATATTTTTATTACACATATTCAAGCGAGGGAGATAATACTTTTAACCGGGTAGTAAGGATGAAATACGCAAACAACAGCTTAACTGATGAGGAAATTATTGTGGATAAAATCCCGGGTGCTTCTAACCATAACGGCGGGAGAATAAAATTCGGAACCGGAGGATTTTTATTCATAACAACAGGGGACGCTCAAAACCCTTCGTTTGCCCAGGATAAAAATTCTTTAGCTGGAAAAATATTAAGAGTAACGGATGAGGGAAAACCTGCTCCGGGAAATCCATTTAATAACGAGGTTTATTCATACGGGCACAGGAATCCTCAGGGAATCGCGTGGGATGAAGACGGAAATTTATATGAAACAGAACACGGACCATCCGGCGGAACGTTAGGAACAGGAAATGACGAGATTAATTTAATTGAGTACGGAAATAATTATGGTTGGCCTGAAATTCAGGGCGATCAAACCCGGGAAGGTATGGTGACACCGATTAAAAATTCTACACCTTCTGTTGCCTGGGCGCCTGGAGGCGCTGCTTTTTATAACAATTCACTTTTTTTCGGAGGCCTTCGCGGGCAAACGCTTTATGAGGCTGTAATAGAAAATAATAAGCAAAGCTTGCAGGGTCATAAAGTTATAGATTTTAAAGAACATTTCAAAGGTAAGTATGGACGGATCAGAGAGGTTATCGCCGGGCCTGATGGTATGCTTTATATAACGACCTCAAACCGCGACGGACGCGGGATTCCAAAACCGGAAGATGACCGGATCATTAGGATCAATCTCCAAAAGCTCTAAAATTTTGACCTATATTGATATATTTTTACATTATTGACTGCCTGCGGAACGGATATAGTATAAAGTTATTAATACATGCAAAAAGCTAAACTGTCCTGGCTTTTCATTCTCAATGTTTTCCTTATCATCACTCTTTTAGTATCTCTTGCAAAACCTGCTTCGGTCCAATCAGCTTTGGCTGGAAATGTAGTTATTTCTGAGGTTCAGGTTGCAGGAGCAACATCTGGCGAAGATTTTATTGAACTTTATAATCCAACAGTTTCTGATATTAATTTAGATGGAATGAGGCTGGTAAAAAGGACAAGTACAGGAATAGCTGATGATTCAATAGCCACATTTACCTCAACCGACACAATCCCTGCTCATGGATACTTTTTATGGTGTAACAGTTCACTAGACTCGGCGCTTTCCTGCGATAAAAATACAACAGACTTAGTTTCAAATAACAATAGCCTTGCTTTAAGAAACGGGGCTTTGGACACAGGAACTATTGTTGATGCCGTTACTTTCGGCACCGTTGCAAATCCATTAGGTGAAGGTACGTCTTTAACTGCTCCTGAAGCCAGCGGAAGCGCTGAAAGGAAAGCAAATTCTGCCTCAACAGCGGATAGCATGACCTCGGGAGCTGATGTTAACGGTGGTAATGGTGAGGATACAGATAATAATACAAACGATTTTATTTTAAGGTTAGTTTCTGATCCCCAAAATGCATCCTCATCGGCAGAAACACCAACAGCTTCCCCTGCTCCTTCAATCAGTCCAAGCCCATCGGCATCTCCCAGTGAATCTCCTTCCGCTTCACCATCAGCTTCACCGAGTGCCGAACCGTCAGGATCGCCAAGTCCTGAGCCATCCCAGTCACCATCAGCTTCACCGAGTGCTTCTCCCTCTGCCTTACCAAGCGCTTCACCTTCTGCCAGTCCTAGCGCATCAGCTAGTGCAAGTCCATCTGCTTCTGCTTCCGCATCCATAGCTCCTTCGGCTACACCTTCTGCTTCACCCTCTGCAACACCAAAACCAAAAAACAAATTATCTTGCAGTTTCGGACCCCAAACATTTAAAATTGGTAAATGGGAACTTACATTTAACGTTCTCTCCTGCAAGTGGATTAAGGTCTAAGTTAACTGATTTTCAGCACTTTTTTTAGCGAGGCTTTGACTTCAGACAATTTAGCTATTTTTAAAACTCCAAGCTTTCGTACAACCATTTTTTGATCCAGGGTAGCTATTTTATCAGAGCGAGGGAAATAGGGATAGGAACTACTTGTCCGATTGATAGACTTCCCATGCTTCCTCCTCTTCTGGCCGTAGCCAGTCTTTGGCAAAGGCAGCTTCTGACGCTAATGTCAAAGGATCGACAGAAGCCTTTCTCTTTTTAGGTGAAGTAATTTTAATTTCACCTTTCTTCACGCGTAATTCCACATCTTTGCCTAATCCACTCTCCTCCAAAAGGGGTTTCGGAATACGAACTCCACGGGAATTTCCTATCGCAATTAGTGTAGTTATCATATGTAATTACATTGTATCTACATATAAAAAATGTCAAGTCGTTAAGGAATAGTTCATTTGTATTTCAGCTTCATCAAGACAATAAAGAGGCTTAAAATTCCAACGATGACATTTACTAAAATAACGGGCATTGCATTTAGTAAAAACCCATAGATCGTCCAGAGCAAGGAAACGAGTGCTAGAAGAGAAAATGACAGGAGTGAGATTCCTTTTGTTTCTTTAGTTTTCCAGATTTTAATCGCTTGAGGCGCAAACATGCTTGCTCCAATAATTACTGCTATGTATCCTATTAAGTCTATAATTATCTTCTGGTCCATTTTGTAAATTATACTCTGGTATTTGTAACAAAACTACGTGCTACTAAACCACCTTCCTTTTGAACTAGCTTCACATCTCTCCTTTTT
>JACPKO010000105.1 GCA_016186985.1 Candidatus Daviesbacteria bacterium | reverse complement strand
GATATGAATATCAAGGGGTTGCAAAAATCTTTATTAGAGCAAGAAGGTGTAGAAGTTTCGGAAGAATTCGTGATAGACTTGGAAAAGTATGGATGGTGGGGAAATGAAAAAACTCTGGATAATAGCAAATTGGAAAAGTAATAAGAACCTCTCGCTTCGCTCGAGAACCTTGCCTTTTCGCTTCGCAAAAAGGTAAAACAATTTACTGACATGGATAAAAGAATTTGGATAATTGCCAACTGGAAAAGTAATAAAACGATTTCGGAGGCTCTGGAGTGGCTAAATCAGGTTGGCCCAAAACTGCAAAAAAGAGAAAATATTCAAGTTATAGTTTGCCCGACTTTCAGCTGCCTTCCTGAACTTAAAAAAGAAATCCAAACCCACGCGTACCCGATTTTTCTGGGCAGCCAGGATTTGTCGCCTTTTGACAAAGGAGCGTATACAGGGGAAGAGCCTGCGGAACTCTTAAAAGAGCTGGTGAATTTTTCAATAGTTGGTCATTCGGAAAGAAGAGAGAAATTCGGGGAAACCGATGAAATAGTGGCTGAAAAGGTTAAACAAACGTCAAGTTCCGGAATAGAATCAATTTTTTGCATTCAAGGTGTAAAAACCCCGATTCCGGCGGACGTAAAAATTGCGGCATATGAGCCGGTTTTTGCTATAGGGACAGGAACTCCGGATACACCGGAAAACGCCCAAAAAGTTGCCCTGGAGATTAACTCGAAAAACCCGGAAGTGAATGTTTTGTATGGTGGAAGTGTAACATCCGTAAATTGCGCAAGTTTTGTGCAGCAGCAAAATATCAAGGGACTCCTGATAGGGAAAGCAAGTCTGGATCCGGAAGAGTTTTTGAAAATTATTGAAAATTGCGCTAAAGTATAAATCCTCTATGGAAAATAATTCCCCAGGCAGCAATGTTAAGGGTTCTTATGGCAAGAAACAGAGCGCATCTGTAAAAATCTTCCTGCTCTTAGCAGTTTTAGGAATAATTATTTATGCTATCTGGTGGTTTTTTACCTCAACAGGTTCCAGCGCTTTCGAATTTGTCTTTAACAGGAGCCGTTTTAAAGAAAATAACGGACGGGTTAACGTACTTCTTTTGGGCAACGCCGGAGGCAAACATGCAGGAGCTTCTCTAACAGACTCAATAATTGTCGCCTCATATGATTTAAAAATGAGTAAAGCAGTACTTTTCTCGATACCGCGCGATCTCTGGCTGGATAATGCCGATGCTAAAGTAAATACTCTTTACCAGGTTGGAAAAAAGAAAACCGGTAACGGATTAAAGTATGCAGAGGAAAAAATAGGAGAGATCTTAGGCGTGCCGATCCAATATGGCGTAAGGGTTGATTTTAACGGGTTTTCAAAAGCCATAGATTTGGTCGAAGGGATTGAAGTGAAAGTCCCAAAAACTTTTGATGATTATAACTATCCGATTGAAGGAAAAGAGGAAGACCTATGCGGACTAACAGAAAAAGAAATCGAGATGACAGAGGAAGATTTTAAAAAACTTAAATTACCTTTAGATACGCCGGTTACACCGGGGACTGAGGAGGGTAAGAAAAAATATAAAGTGCTCGTTTCATTAAACGATGAGCAAAGCTCTATCCTTCCGGGATATAAAATTGCTACTGAATCTTCTGATTTTGCCTGCCGGTTTGAGCGAATCCATTTCGACGAAGGGATAATGAATATGGATGGCGTGACTGCTTTAAAATTTGTAAGAAGCAGGACCGGGGTAAACGGCGAAGGCTCGGATTTTGCCAGGTCGCGCCGACAACAGCTGGTTCTCGATTCCTTCAGGGCTAAGGTGCTATCGCTTGAGACACTGCTTGACCCGAAAAAATTATTCGGTTTAGCTGCGACATTTGGGGAAAGTTTTGAAACAGATATAGAGCAGGATAAATTCCTTGATTTTTATAAGTTGTCAAAAAAACTCGAAAGTACGGATCATGTTGTATTGGGGGATTTAGGTAAAGGAGAATCTGTTTTTGCAGTTGGTTCTCCTGGTAAGTATGGTGCGTTTGTTTTAATACCGAAAGATAACGATTGGAAAACAGTTTCCGATTTTGTAAAACTTAAATTGGAAGCAACACCTTCTGCCTTACCGGCCCCTGATTAAAAATGAAACTAATTTTAGTCCACGGTAATTTTCAACCGGGCGTATTAAAAAAGGTAGCTGAAATAAAAACAGGTTTTGACCCTCTCTCTATAACAGAGAGTTTTGAGGCTGATCTCGGGCTTAATTTTTCTTCTCCGAGTTTATTTTCAGATAAGCGGCTGGTCATTTTAGAAAATCCGGACATGAAAATATTGGAGGAAAGCTTAAGTCAGGCAAATCCCGGTTTGACAGTTTTGGTCAAATTTTCAAAAGCTTTAGAAAAATCCTCAGCTATCTTGAAGAGAGTTATCGAAGCAAAAGGAGAAGTGTTTATCTTCGAAGAATCGTCCCAAACTTCAATATTCCCTTTTTTGGATATGCTGGGAAATTTGAACAAAAAGGCGTATATGGAGCTTGAAAAAAATTATACTGAATTTGGAGGACAATATATCCTAAGCATGCTGGCATACTTTCTGCGCCGGATGGTACAAAAACCTAAAACAGAATCCGGTTTCATAAGGCAAAAAATTGAAGCACAAAAAAAGAATTTCAGGGCGGAAAGAATTATAAAACTTTATAGAGATTTAATAGAAACAGACTTTAAAATTAAACAGGGTTTGATTGAGGAAAAAATAGGGATTACCTTACTTGTGCAAAAAATCATAAGTTAAAAAGGGTTAATTTCTAACCAGTGATTTGGAAAAAACATCAACATCCTCTTGTGTTATAGCACCATCGGAGGTAATGTCAAATCTTTCCAGGTCGTCAGGTCTGGGAAGATTTCTTTTAGCTGCTTTCTCCCGCAGGATAGCCAGATCCAAAGAATTAATTTTTCCGTCTCCGTTAAAGTCAAAACTAGTCTGCCGTTTTGATCTAATCAGGATTGTACTGATAGACGGTTTTGCATATTTTGATAAATCCAGCGATGTTCCGATCGTTACGGGAGGTAAATTAACAGTGGAGTCCGAAATTATAATTTGAACCTTAGACTCAAGACCCTGTTTTTTAACAGTGATTGAGGCCGGAGTTCCATCAGGAATGTTATAAACCTTTTTCAAATCTTTATCTAAAACCAGCTTAAGAGGCATTATAAAATTTCCTGCTGTTGAAGAAAACGTTGCTAAATCTTGGGCTCCGGGAATACTAAAAAATATTAAAGACTCATCGATTGGATTTAGGTTTGTGTTTAAAATTGTTCCTTTTACGGGTTTAATAAAAGAGAAGTTTAACTCATCCGGATCTCTCAAATTTGCTGTTGTAAATTCCAGGGATTTTTCCGGGTAACTTTGGGAATTATTTACAATTTTATAAAAATAGCGCGTATTTGGTTTTAAATTCTTTAGAGTCACAAAATGTGTAAATCTGGGGGCAGGATTTTTTATATCCCTGTTGTCGGAAGATTTTAGGTTTAAATTTTCAGATTCTCCGTATAGAACATGCCCGAGAACGGGAAGATTAGTCTGCCAGACTACGGTTGCAGTATTGTTTGAGATATTTAGGGTTTGTAAGTCACTTACCTTAAAATTGGATTGCTCTATTATATTGCCCCCATACAATAACCAATAACCCAGTGAACCAATTAAAGCAATTATTAAAGCTATACCGATCAATGTTGGTATTTTCATCTTCTTGTTTGGCCGGACTGGGTTGAAATTTCTGTTTGCGCTGCATTTGGAGATGAGGCTTGAGGTGAATTTTCGGATGCCGATTGAACAAGATGAGGATCAATTACTTCCCGATCAATTACTTCCAAAACCCGCGGATTATAATTTGGATTAATAGGTTTAAGTAAAGTTTCAAGCTGTGGATTTGAGGGAATGCTTGGCTTGGTGTTAAAAATTATATCAGATACCAACCAAATCATACCAACTATAAAAGTAATAGTTGCGATAATAGCAAATTGCTTTCCGGTCATGTTAATTTTTCAAATAATACGCTCTGGCGTTGACTGACATAATTAAATCAGCATCCGAAGGCTGGGCAAAATTTATCGAAGTAATACTGATTAGTCTGTCTATTCTTTTGATTTGCGTTAAAAGGCGCATTAAGTTCGCGTAGCTTCCCTGGGCGATTAAAGTAAAATCCACAGGGGTTATAGGTGCGTCTCTGTTTAAGAGGTTTTTTTTATTCTCCAGCTTAACCGTTTGAAACTGCACTCCTGAGATTGAAGCTTCAGACTGCCGGGCAATATAGTTAACGCTGTTTATAAGCTGGGGGAGCTCCGGACTGTTGGGAATTAAGTTTGCGAGCTTAGCCCTTATATCCTGATCGATGCCTTCGTAGTTTTGCTTACCTGCAGATAAACTCCTGACTTTTTCCTGCAGCCTGTTTAATATTGATGTTTGTTCATCAATACTTTTTTGAAGCGACAAGATAGTGGTGACTGTCGGGCGGATTGCGTAATAAGAAAATATTGCTATTGTGATCAAACTAAAAATTAGAGGGCTATATGTTCGGGCAAATTTACTTCGCAGCGCAGGCCGAATATATGTGTAATACCTTGATGTTTTTGGATTCATAATGAAAGATTTGTTCCTGTTACTGTAAATAAAATCTGGTCATCCTCAAAACCAATGTTAGTCAAATTAATGTCGCGGAGATAATCCTGAGTTCGTAAATTATTTAAAAATACTCCCAAATCAGTATTAGAAATAGTAGAGCCATTAATCCGAAAGGCTATATTTTTTTCGTCCTTTTCCTCTAAAGTTAATCCTCTGAATTGAATAGATGAGGGCGTGAGCGATGATAGGTTGACTATAGTTTCCTGCCAGAGGTCGGAAGCAAGATAAGTTTTATCAATAAGAGCGAGCCTGTTTTGAGTCTGTTCAATCAGAGCCTCATCTGTTGAAAGTCCTTCAACATAAGGTAGATCCTGGTTAATTTTCCTTTTCAGTTCGTCTAAGTCTGCATCGTACTTGAAACGTGATAAGAATGCGGCAACAACAATAATCTCTACAAATATAACTATAAACCGGCCATAAGAAATTAACCACTTTAAAAACCTTTCAGGCAGCTTCATCTGCAATTCTTTTGGGTGGAGTAAGTTTAATTTAATCCTGAGTCTCTGGCTTTGGGCAGAATCTGACATAATAATATTCTACTTTTTTTGGCCGGGTCTGTCACCTGATATAACTTAAATTTGAGGAAAGAGAGACTATTTAGCCAGAGCCTTTGATAATCTGCTTTTAAGCCTGTTGGCTTTGTTTTTCTTGATTAAATTAGTTTTTACCGCTTTGTCCAGTGCACTATAAACAGGGGTTAAGTTTTTAGTATTTGGACCCTTACGCATTTGTTTAACCAGTTTTTTTAGAGCGATTTTCTTTTGCGAATTTGCACTTGTGCGCTTTTTATCATGGCGCATTTTTTTTCTGGCTTGTTTAAGTAACGGCATGTGGGGAATAGTAACACAAGTTTAGCTTCAAAGGCAAGCCTGCTTCAGCTAAAATACTGTCTGGTCTTAATCCCAAATAAACTTTAATATGTAATGTAATGGTTAAGTCCTTACTCAATTTGTTGGCTTTAAGGCAAAGCAGTATTTTATCCGGTGCGACAGTTTTAATGGTGGCTGTTTTTGCCTCAAGGTTTTTGGGGCTAATAAGGGACAGGCTTCTTGTGCAAAATTTTGATACTTCAGAGGCTGCGGTATTTTTTGCAGCTTTCAGGCTGCCGGATTTACTCTTTCAGATCTTAATTTTCGGGTCTTTGTCAGTGGCTTTTATACCAGTATTTACAGAGATCCTTCATAAAAAAGGTGAGATAGAAGCATTTAAATTTGCCTCAAGCATCCTTAACTTATCTCTGCTTGTTTTTGGGCTGGTTGTAATTTTATCTGCAATTTTCGTAGGTCCGCTAAATTCGTTAATTGTGCCTGGGTTTTCTGGAGAGCAAAAAATTCTGACCGACCGCATAACACAGATTATTTTAATTGCCCAGATGTTTTTAGTTGTAGGAACATTCTTTTTCGGAATTGCGCACACTTATCAGCGTTTTATTATTCCAGCTTTGGCCCCAATTTTTTATAACTTAGGGATTATCATAGGGATTATTTTCCTGACACCAATTTTTGGGATAACCGGTTTAGGCTTAGGGGTGGTATTAGGTGCAGCTCTGCATGTTTTAGTCCAAGTCCCATTCATCAAGTCTCTAGGATTTAAGTATCAGCTTACTTTTGATTTTTTAAACAGCGGGGTTAAAGAAGTCTTCCGGTTAATGAGTATCCGTAATTTTGGATTAATCGCTGAACAAATAAATGAAGCAGTCGGTGTGGCGCTGGCGTCGCTTTTGACTTATTCTTCAGTTACTTTGTTAACTTTTGCAACCCACCTATTCGCAGTACCGATCGGGCTTTTTGGGGCAACCATTGCCCAGGCAGCCCTGCCTGTTTTATCAAAAGAATATTCAAAAGATGACCTAGTTGCTTTTAAATCAACACTTCTCACAACCATGCACCAGATTTTGTTTCTTACACTTCCAGCAGCAGCTATTTTAATAGTTTTACGCATACCAGTGGTCCGGCTGGTTTTCGGGGCGGACCTATTTTCCTGGGAAGATACTGTTTTGACAGGCAAGACAGTAGCTTTTTTTGCCATCGGTTTATCTGCCCAATCTGTTGTTCTGCTCTTAGTACGGGGGTTTTACGCAATGAAAGATACAAAAACACCGGTTATTGTTTCCCTAATAAGTATTAGCTTAAATATCACGCTAAGCTTTTTGTTTGTTTTAGGAATAGGGTTAGGGGTTTGGGCAATCGGTTTGGCATTTTCGATATCGATTATTATCGGCACGATTTTATTGGCATACTTTTTAAGCCGGAAACTTAACGGCTTTAAAAATTCAGAATTAATCATTCCTGCCACAAAAATGTTAATAGCAGCGGTGGCTGCTGCATTTGCTTTATATATTCCTATGAAAGCTTTAGATCAATTAATATTTGACACAACACGGACTGTTAATTTGATTATGCTTACGGGAATTGCTTCAGGTTTTGGCTTGTCTATATATGTACTATTAGTCTGGTTACTGGATGTCCGCGAGCTAACTACCTTTATAGAATTGATTAAAAAAATCGGACGCACAAAAATCGATCTGAAATCAGAAGAATTACCCAAGGATACTGGCAGTTTTAGCTAGCATAAACTACAATACTCCGCATGAATATCCGTAATTTTAGTATCATCGCCCATGTGGATCACGGGAAATCAACACTGGCTGACCGTTTAATCGAAATAACGGGCACAGTTGCTAAGGATAAAATGCAGGAGCAGCTTTTGGACAGCCTTGCTCTTGAGCGTGAGCGAGGCATAACAATAAAGCTTGCCCCAGTGCGCTTAAACTATACCCTTAACGCTATACCCTATACGCTAAACCTTATCGATACTCCCGGCCATGTTGATTTTTCTTACGAGGTGTCAAGGGCGTTGGCAGCTGTTGAAGGGGCTGTAATTTTAGTAGATGCAACCCAGGGCATACAGGCACAGACCTTATCTCATGGACTGGCGGCGCTAGAGCAAAACCTAACCCTTATTCCTGTTTTAAACAAAATAGATTTGTCAAACGCAGACGTTGAAAAGTATAAGAAGCAACTTTCCGATACGTTTGGATTTTTAGAATCCGAAATTATCCTGGCTTCAGGCAAATCAGGAATCGGAATTGAAGAAATATTAAAAGCCGTTATTGAAAGGATTCCGCCTCCTAAACAGGATACGGAAAAACCTTTGAAAGCCTTAATATTTGACTCGTTCTTTGATACTTACAAAGGAGTGGTGGCCCAGGTCAGGATTGTTGAGGGAAAAGTCCCACCAGACCAAACTGAGATCGTTTTTTTAGGGACCGGTGCCATAGGTCAAGTTTTAGAAAAAGGCTTTTTTGGTCCACAACTTACTTTATCTGAAACCTTAGAAGCCGGAGAAATTGGTTATATTGCAACCGGTATTAAACAATCAGACTTAGTTCATGTTGGGGATACAATTGCCACGGATTTTAATGATGTCGATCAATTACCTGGCTATAAAATGGTCAAACCAATGGTTTATGTCGGGCTTTACCCGATTGATTCAAGTGAGTACTTCGAGCTAAAAGAAGCACTATCCAAGTTTAAATTAAACGACCCGGCTTTTTCTTATGAGATGGAGCAATCCGCGGCTTTAGGTTCGGGATTCCGCTGCGGATTTTTGGGGCTACTGCATGCAGAAGTAGTTCAGGAACGTTTGTCAGGGGAGTTTGGGGTTGACCTTTTGGCAACCGCGCCCTCGGTTGAATATCTGGTCAACGGTGAGATAATTCATAATCCGGCAGACTTGGACTTATCCCAAACCAAAGATATTCAGGAGCCGTGGATAAAGCTTCAGATCTTTTGCCCGCAGGAATATATCGGAAAAGTTATGGAACTGGTTCAGGATAAAAGGGGGAAATTTGTAAATATGATCCATTATGGAATGCAAGTTGAACTAATTTATGAGATGCCTCTCTCCGATATGATCACGGACTTTTATGATAAATTAAAATCTATTTCTTCAGGCTATGCCTCCTTAGACTGGGATTTTATAGACTTCCGGAGTGTTGAAGCGGCCAAAGTTGATATCTTAGTTGGGGGCGAAAAAGTTGACGCACTGGCTTTTATAACAGTGCGTTCAAGGGCTGAATCCGCAGGACGGAAACTTATCAGTAAACTAAAAGATGTTTTACCCAGACAAAACTTTGCCATAGCTCTGCAGGCTGCAATAGGAGGCACGGTTATTGCCCGGGAAACAATTTCCCCTTTTAGGAAAGATGTTACAGCAGGGCTTTATGGAGGAGACAGAACGCGCAAGGACAAGCTTTTGGATAAACAGAAAAAGGGTAAGGCAAAAATGAAAATGGTCGGCCGCGTCGAAATCCCCCAGGAGGCATTTTTAAGTATACTTACAAGCTAATGAATTTAATAAAACAGCAGAATCAGCTTCAAAAAGATGCGTATAAAGTTTTAGAGAAACTTCAATTAATGGAATTGCTAAAGAATTTTGGTGAACCCAAAATTGTTGGAAGTTTAAGTTTGGGATTGATGACTTGGAGGGATATTGATATTGAAGTGATTATGAAGAAGTTGGATATGGAATTTATTGCAGAGATATGTGCTAAGTTGGTTAGAAAAAGTTCAAGAAGGATTGATTTTGGAGTGATTGATAATAGGGATGGGTTTAATAACATTAGGCCAACTGGAATTTATTTAGGAGTTAAATATTACTCAAAGGATTTAAAAGCGGGAGAGCTTTTGGGAGCTAATGATAAAGTTTGGAAAATTGATATCCATTTTGTGTTGAAAAAAGATTCAAAAGGGGTACAAAAGACTCAAGAGGTTGCCGATAGATTAACTGATGAAATAAGGAAAATTATTTTAAAGATTAAAGGAGTAGTTTTTAAAAGCCCGAAATTTAGAAAGGAGATATTTAGTATGGATATTTATAATGCTGTTTTAAATAAAGGTGTTAAGAATATAAATGAGTTTAAGGATTATTTGAGGGAAAGAGGGATAAATCTATAAATAGTTTTGCAAATTGGTCGGCTTGGGATTCTTGGCGTGTCATGTAGTAGCACAGAGGTTACAATGTTACGCTAAGACGTAAGCGTCGCAAGCTCCGCTTATAGCTGAGCTTTGTAACCAGTTTTCGTCTTCAGATTGTGGTAAGTATTTTTTTAACAAATTAATCACCTGTTAAGTAATTGCTGAATATTCGATATTTTCCAATTTGGTAAAGGTGAAATAGAGGTAGGTCGCGAAGAGGAAAACTATAGTTGCTCCGAAGGAAATAGCAACGCTAGAGCCTAAATGTTCGGATAAGTATCCGAT
>JACPKO010000102.1 GCA_016186985.1 Candidatus Daviesbacteria bacterium | reverse complement strand
ATTGGGGTTTATTTAGAAATTAGTAATTAGAACTTAGAAATTCTACTTTTATATTCTTCCAGTATTTTCTTTCCTTTATCTTCCGGATGAAAATAAAGCGCTCCGCTTTCAATTCTTTCGGAACCGCTGGGTCCATTCATGATTTTAAGTTGGACTCTTTTCGCCAATCCTTCGAACCAGTCAATTATTTGATTACTTTTGAGATTTGCGTTGTAGCTTTGCGTTTTTCGTTTTACGTTTTGCGATTTGACTCCTGTCCTCCAATTAGGCAGATACCGAAACACCCATTCGTTATCGTGTAAGAATTTAGAATATAAATCTTCCTTTTGCCATAAAACATGCATTTGAAGTACTTCATGAGCAAGATAGATATTCTTTTTGCGTTGGGCTAAATTATCCTCTTCGAGTATAAGATTTATACAAACCTTACCGGCGGCCGAGAGTATTTTTTCACGCCTTTTGCGTCTAATTCCGGTCAAACTTGTCAATATTATTAAAAATAACCGGGTTATCCAAATCCGGTTTTTTCCGGTAACAATAAAAATATCAATATCATCCTGTTCCCTGCTCCCCATCATTGCCAGACTCCCCGAAACCCCGACTAATTTTACCCAGGGAATAACTTTAAAAAGCAGGCTTATGAGCTTTGCAGTCTGATAATGTCTCTTTGAAACCTTCTCTCTCCGGACTCTTTCCTTAACCAATCCCTTTTTTCCAGTCAAAAAGAAGTAATCCCCCTTATTCATTATTCGTGCCGCCTTTGGCGAGCCTCGACTCAGTCGGGATTCCTGATTCAATTTTTTAAGTTTTTTCTCCACCTGTTTTAAGCTGGCTGATTTTCCTGCCCGTCCGGAAGGCGGACCAATCAACCATTTGTGGACCTCCCAGGCTTTTAGTGGAAATTCGAAAATATCATAATAGGCTAAAGTCTTAAGAATCGCTTTTTCCATTTACCAGGGAGTTTAACATAAAGGTATAACTACCTAAAAATATCGCAAAAAATGTAATTTGATAACACACATGTGTCCGATCGGACATAAGTATGTTATCGATAAATAACTTATCACCTAATTAATACTGACAATTGTATAATTGGAATTGTGAAACTTTCTGATCTGACAACCCTAGGAATTGGCGGGCCGATCCAGGGCGTTATCAAAGTTAAATCTCATCAAGAACTTAAAGAAGCCATCCGAAAACTCCCGGCAGATGGCAAGGGGTTTTTGCTTTTGGGCGGGGGCAGCAATTTATTGGTATCGGACTCAGGCTACCCGGGCATAGTTATTAAAAATGAGGTAACCGGGATAATCCGGGATAAAAACAATTTAACTGTCCAAAGCGGCACAAATTTGCAGGACTTAGTTGATTTTGCAAACTCAAGCGGCCTTTGCGGCCTTGAAAATTTAGCCGGCATCCCGGGAACAGTTGGTGGTGCAATTTACGGAAATGCAGGCGCTTATGGACAGGCTATTTCTGACCACTTGGAAAGCGTAAAGGTTTTTGATGTTATCAGTTATCAGATATTAGATATCAGCAAACATGATTGTCAATTTAGTTACCGCAATTCTGTCTTTAAAAGAAGCAGATATGCAATACTGGAAACCGTTTTTTCCCTTAGCAGTGCTGATTCTAAAAAACTAAAGCAAATCTCGAAAGAAACAATTAAAAAACGCGAAGTTAAGTATTCGCCGGGAATAAAATGCCCGGGGTCTTTTTTCCAAAATATCCCTATCGAAAAACTTCCTGCGAAAATCCTGGCCAAACTCCCAAAGGAATTCATTTTATTTAACAAGGTCTCAGCCGGTGCTTTGCTTGAATCAGTTGGCGCCAAAGGAGCTAAGCGGGGAGATATTAAAATAGCTCCTTATCATGCCAATTTATTTATTAATGATGGCACGGGCAAAGCAGAAGATTTCTATAAACTGGCCAGGGAGTACCAGGGGAAAGTTTATGAAAAATACGGAATCAAGCTTGAGCCTGAAGTCCAGCTAATTAATTTCCCTCCCTTAGTTTAAACTCCTTTATCAGTTTATTACAGGTTCCAAATTCGCCTAAAGCATACAAACCAATCGAGGTTACCTTAAATTCCGTAACCGGCCATTTTAACGTTTTTATCACTTCCTCAGCTTTTTTCGGATCAACCATTCTTGTCACGGTAATATGGGGTTATAAAACTCAAACAAATTATCAAACCCGTATTCCCTAATTATTCCTCTTTGCAAATCCGAAAAACTTTTTGCAGCGTTACTATCCGCTTCAATAACATTTCTACCTTCCCTTAAAGGTGTCACTGACCCGACTATTTTCTTTTGTGTATTCCTTATCGGTTCAGCAGGTAAAAAACATGCGCCAATAAATCCTTCATGAGCTTCGTATTTTGTAAACTCAAACAGCTCAGGACCGGTATTATTTGCAATCTCACTTAAAGTTTGTATCAATTTCTCCAGATTTTTTTTAGGGATTATCAGCTGGTAAATTGTGACGTGGGGAAAATTGTAAGTTCCGTCCAGTTTAAAACTTACCTCATTATCCTGAGCAATTTGAGAGCACTGAACAATCGCCAAATCAGAAACCTCCCTGGAGGGCATGAAAACAATGTTTAAACCCAAATTATCACTTTCCATCTTTGTTTTTACCCTCCTCAAAAAGATTTGACCTGATTATCTCCTCCATTATTTTATACCCTTTCTGGTTTGGATGAACCCCGTCTTCCATTAGCGATTTTATATCTATTCCTTTCATCTTTCCAAAAATATCGATAAACGGGGTTTTACGCGTCTGGCAAAACTCCTTAATTAAATCATCGTATTTTTCGATATATTCATTTTTGTATATTGCATCAGTTTCCCAAGACAGCGGACTGGTCCGCTCCTCATCAACCGGAGATAGACCTACAAAAGCTACATCGGAGGTATATTTTTTAGCTATTTCCCAAAGATCCCAAATATTTTGCTGAAATATCCCCGGTTCGGTTTCGTACTCATTAGTTGACGCATAAAATCTGGAGTCGTTTATTCCGATTGCAAAAAGTATAATTGTTAATTCATCAGGGTTAAAACGGGGAATAAGCTCGGTTTCAAACCGTTCCAGCAAACCGGAACTTGTATCCCCGGGAATGCCTAAATTGTAGGTTAGAGTATAATAAGTTGAAAACAGGTTCTCTCCGGAATACGCTTGCAAAGATTTTGAATCCATATAGTCCCTCAGCCTTCCTACCCACCCGCCTTTAGGATCCCAGTTGCCATAAGTTATTGAATCACCAAATGCAAATATTGTCATATTAAAGCGTTTTTCATATATCTAATATCTCATATGCTTCTATAGCCGGTTGCTCGTAAGGATGTGCCATAATCATTTTCTCAATTACCTTTTTAGCAATACCTCTCTCGCAAACTACCTCAATTCTTTCCTCCTCAACTTCTTGAGGTTTTCCAACTTCTCCTATTGCAGGACTTGCTCCATCCAAAGGATTGTATCTTCCTATCCCTCTTGTACTAAAACTGCAATGACTATACTTCCCAATCCTCCCAACCCCCGCTTCTCCCAAGGCTTTTCTAACTTTATCAGCATCTTTAAGAGGCACAAAAGTTACAATTTTTACAAGTTTATTCATTTGATTTTATTCAAGAACTGAGCAGGGGTAACTATTTGTAAACTATTATATTTTCCTAAAGTCAATAAATCTTTGTCTCCGGTTATTAAGAAACCACACTTTCCCGCTACTGCTGTTTCTAAAATTTGGTTATCAGCCGAGTCACGAAGCTCAAAATCCATACCCTGAAGAGATACTAATTCAGATATAGAAGCAATGTAAGCGATGGTACCGTTTGCTGCAAATGATGGAGTCTTAAAATCATCAACCATCTTTTCCTTAAGTTCATTTAATATAAATTCAGAAGTTACAGAGGTAATTTTCTTTTCCTCAATAAGATGGACTATTTGGGCGGGTTTACCTGAAAAATACAAGGCAGAAAGCCAAACATTAGTGTCGTTAACGATCTTTGGAAGATTTGCCATGACGGCCTTTCTCAACAGCTTTTAAAATATCTGTCTCGCTCAATTTCTTCTCTTTCGCGTATGCCCTAAAAGGAGTAGCCAGAATATCCCAGGAGAGTTCACCTTTTTGTAAAGAAAGGTAAGTTTCCACAGCAAAGCGCATAAATTCAGATTTTGAACCAAACCTCCCTTGCTTAACCTGTTTTTCTACTTCTTTTTCTAAATCTCTTGGTAAGGATACTGTTTGCATATCGATATTTTAACACACCTCAGTTCACAACATTTACCTGCGCCATGCAGAGTTAAAGCATTTTTCATCAGCGAGATGAGCCAACGAAATTATCCATAAGCATAACTGACTGTCTTCTCATCAATTCCTCTTTTTCGATGACTTCTTTTAGCATCTCTTCAACATTAATCTCAGGCGGTATCCAATCTTTGTCTATCTTAGCCAATTCTCCAAACATTTTTGGTGTCATTTCAAAATGAAACAATGTCGCATACATATTTCCTTTTGCTACAAACGCCTGATTCCTACAAAGCTGTGAGGAAGCTAAGAGCGTTGCTCCGTTAGGCACAGTAAACATGTCCCCATGCCATTCCATAACCTCAACCGGAGAACTAAAACCCTTAAAAATTGGGTTTGAAATTCCGGCATTTGTTAGTTCCACTTTATAAATCCCCACCTCTTTAGTATGCTTCCCTCCAACCAAATTTCTATCCACTTTTCCTCCTAGTACATGCGCTAGTAATTGACTCCCCAAGCATATTCCTAACATCGGCAACTTACCCATATTAGCTCTAATTACAGCGATCTCATCCTCTTTTGACGGGAACTTGTCCCTATTATCATAAACACCCATGGGCCCTCCCATTATTATCAACCCTCTATAATCAGAAACATTCTCGGGAATTCTCGCATTATCTTCAAAAAATCTAACAACATCAAATCCTATATTTCTTTCCTGAAAATAATTAGCAATAAGCCCCGGATGCTCATCCGGTACGTGCTGAAAAACAAGATACTCCATATTGATCAAATTCTAAAACTACTTCGAGGGAGATGCAATAGGATTTGGCCTGATATATTTATCCAGCACCTGCTCTATTCCCTTGGATGTAGTTTGCAGAGACGAAACAGGGTCCTGGTTATTTGCGGCTGCATTAACTGCATCTTCGTAATATTTTACCATCTCATCATTTAATCCCTGGTCGTGGGTGTCGGAATTTAAATACCAGGATTTATAATATGGCCCCTGGGCAACAAACGCGCCTGCTAAAGGATCATTAAGCAGTTCTTTCTGCAAATCAACCCGTGAGTAAGGTAAACCAAAAAGCCTGGTTTCAGAAGCCTTTTGATATAAAATCTTCTCTGCCTCTGCTGAAGTTAAAAATTTCAAAAACTCCCAGGACTCTTTAGGGAATTTGGATTTTGAGGAAACCGTATACCCCCAATAGTTAGCCCACGCAACGTTTTTTCCTGCAAGCTGAGGCACAGGCGCAATCCGGAAGTTGAGCTGAGGATTGATCTGGCGGAGCTCATGCGCCCTCCAGGAAGGAGCAAAATAAAAAGCTACTTTCCCAGCTGCAAATGCCTGGGTCGAAGGTTCAAATGTGTTATCCCAAACCCTTTTGTCTGAAACTTTGGCAAAATCTATGTAAAACCTTAAAACGTCCGCTCCGCTTCCGTCTCCGGGCGTATCAATTTTTGCACCGGGCTGCTGCAAAAATAAAAGCCCTAAAATATCTGACCAGTGGTCTACATTTCCGGTTAGCCCTATAGAAGCGCCGGCTGTTTTAATAATGTTTGATTGATCAGAAACAGTCAGTTTAAAAGCAGCGTCCCGGAATTCGTTCCATGTTTTCGGAACAGCAATTCCTGCGGCGCTTAAAATATCTGTATTTACGAAAAGCGCCAAACCGTCTATTCCCCGAGGTATGGCATAAATTTTTCCCCTGGCATTAAATTCATCCTGCAGAGCTTTATTTTTATCGGCAATATTGGAAGCGCTATCAACCGCTGTTTTAATCTCCAGATAATTTGTGAAGTCATCCCTGACTACCTGATAAAAAGTTTGGCTAAATTCCTGGGGCGTAAAGACTTCTTTTGGCGCAGGAGTGATTGAGCCTGACTTTAAAAACATCAGGGTCCAGGCATTATTTATCATATATATATCCGGGCCCTCCATTGCATTTATTTTAGTTTGAGTCCTAGTCCGATAGTTTTGGGAGGATTGAAATTTGTAATTTACGCTTACCTCAGGTTTGATTTTTTTGTACTCATCAAGGGCCGGTTTCATTAAACTTTCATCTTCCCAAAGTCCCCAGACATTTATCACAACCGGAATTTTCTCCTCCGGCTTTTTGCTAAATGATGGCCCGAATTTCCAGAATAAAAATCCGGCAATTACTGCGAAAACCAAAACACCAATGATAAGATATTTCATCATACCCTAGAGATTATATCAGTTATTAGTTACAACTATTTCCTGTTAACTATTAACTTTCAATGAAGTAAAATATCCTTCATGACAGCCAAGAAAAAACCTCAGATAAAAATAAAAAAAAGATTTGTGCTCGGATTGTTAGCCCTGGGCGCGCTCCCTGTAATTTTAATCCTTTTTCTTGCCGGGTGGCTGTTTTTAACCCAAAGGATTTATCCAAGTATTAAAGTGGCCGGAGTTGACGTTAGTCTTTTAACCCGGGAGCAGGCACTTCAAAAAGTGGCTGCGGTTTTATCCGAAAGAGGGGCTCAAATCCTGGAGTATGAGCTAAATCCGCCAGCTGGCGGACCATCCATCTTAGCTAAACAGAAATTCATTATAGAACTTAAAAAACAGGAAACAGCTCCAGCCGCAGCCCAGGCTGTTTCCGAAGCTTTTAATCTGGGCAGGACTAAGGCGTATTTCCCTTCGTCTGAGGTTAGCGTCAAAATTTCCCCTTCTTTACCAATCAAGAACCAGGTTGAAAATATTGCTCAATCAGTTAACCAAAACGCAGTTGACTCCAGTTTAAAAATTTATGAAGGTGAAATTACCGTTACACCCAGCCAAAACGGACTTATTTTAGATGAAGAGAAAATTTATGCAACGATAGGTGATTATTTTAATGGAAAAGGCTTTTTAAATCCGAATCTTTCGCTTAAAATTCAGGAGCCAGGCTTAAATTTTCAGGAAGCCACATCTATTAAAAAAAGGCTTGATGAAATTAAAATATCACCTATTAAATTAGTTTTTGAAGACCATAGTTTTAACTTGGATCTTGAAACTATCCTCTCGCTGATTGACCTTGAGAATTCAAAAGACTCCCTTATTATGACCACTGTCAACGGAAAAAAATTTAACATTGCCTCTTACAGCATAAACGGCAGAGAAGTATCCGACTCCAAACTAACATTGAATCCGGAAAAACTTAATGCATATCTTAAAACAATCGCTGCAAAAATTGACCGAAAAGTCCAGGAACCGTTATTTTCCGTTGACCCCGGTTCGCCTCCGAAGGAGGGGCGTGTTACCGGGGTTGACCCAAGTTCCAGCCCGGAAAAACCAAAAATTACCGAGTTCCGCCCGCCTCTTGACGGAAGAATGCTTCAGGCTGAAGAGGCTGCATCTTTAATCAACGCAGCGCTTGTTAACGAAAACCAGAATTCAATTAAACTGCCTGTAACAATTGTAACTCCAAAAAATAAGTTGACTAACGAACTTGGAATTAAGGAATTAATTGGACGGGGAGTTTCTCATTTTACCGGTTCTATCGAAAACCGCAAATTTAATATTGGCCTCGCTGCCTCCCGGATAAACGGAGTATTAATTGCACCTAACGAAGAATTTTCATTTCTTAATACTGTCGGTGATATTTCAGCCGCAACCGGGTTTAAACAGGCTTATGTTATTAAATCCGGTAGAACGGTTTTGGATGATGGCGGCGGTGTTTGCCAGGTCTCAACAACAGTATTCAGAGCAGCGTTAAATTCAGGGCTGCCTATCACTGCCAGAACTGCACACGCTTACCGGGTCGGCTATTACGAACAGGGATTTCCGCCGGGTCTTGATGCTACAATCTTTGGTCCATCTGTTGATTTTAAATTTAAAAATGACACACCAGCCCACATCCTGATCCAATCTTATGTCACCGGAAATACTTTAACAGTAGACCTTTACGGCACATCTGACGGGAGGACTGTTTCAATGACTAAGCCGGTTGTCACGAATATAACTCCAGCGCCTCCTGAAATCCGCCAGGAGGATCCCAGTTTACCAAAGGGAACTGTTAAACAAGTTGACTGGGCAGCCAAAGGTGCGAATGTAGCTTTTTCAAGGACTGTGACCCGCGGCGGAGTGACTTATATTAACGAAACTTTTAAATCTAACTTCCGCCCCTGGCAGGCAGTATATTTAGTGGGAACAAAAGAGGGATAATTGATAACTTGACAACTAAACTATTATCTATGTACAATTTGTACATATGATTAATTTTAAAATATTTAATGCTTCAGAAGCCCGGGTGAATCTTTTTAAAATATTCAGGATGGTGGCGCAGGGAGAGGAAGTGGTTATAGTCAATAAAGATACAGACCAAAAATTCAAAGTTTCTCTTTTTGAAGACGAAAGGTTGGAAGATGATACTGAAGCAGTCTTGCAAGAAATGGCTAAAATAAATATCAAAGCCCTTTCTCCTAAAGAAATCCGAGAAATCATTCTGACAAAATATGACGACAAAAAATATTTATATTGATACCAACATATTTATTTATCTTTCCAAACCGAAATCCCCTTTTTATAAAGATTGTATTGATATAATCAGGCATTGTAAAACCCATAAAATTTTAATCTCAACCTCAGTAGAAACCATCCAGGAAATCATCCACTATTCTAAAAATATTAAACAACCATTGGCTGGCGTGGCAATTGCCAGAAATATCCTAAAACTGGTAAACAGGTTTTATCCAATAACCGAATCAACTGTCCTGCTCTATCTGGACCAGGCTGAAATTTATCAAACCTCAGGCAGCAGGGATTTACTCCATTATGTTGTTTGCTTAGAAAACAAAATAGACAGTATTATCACTTTAGACAAGGACTTTAAAAAATTTAAAGAGGTTGAAATATTAAAACCGGAGGAGGTAATGACTCAGATATAACTTGTTTTTAAACATTCTCAACCACTTAGAATAAGTTAGCAAGTTATACCAAAAGTTCACATTGCAAAGATGAAGAAAAACACCCCCCACACCGCAAAAGTGTGGAGTCCACACTTTTGCTATTTTGGTGATTTTAGTCTTTTTTCAACCCACACTTTAGCCTCAATTACCCACACTTTAAAAGTGTGGATAGAGTGTGGTCCACACTTTTTTTTGAGGATACGGATTTGTCAATTCAAACATTTCTTTTATTTTCCACCTCCTTTTTTTTAAATTAACCTAGGCAGCGGAAAAACTAATCTCTACTGTGGTATCAGATACCAATGGTCTCCCAAAAACCTCAGCCGCTGAACCACCTCTTTTAATTAATTCCAAATATGGATCTTCTTTTCTTCCAGAAGAACCAGGTAATAATCCAACCCGTCCATTAGCAGACCTTGCTCCACTCAAGTGATTTTCTACAATCTGATTAGCCTCTCCAATACCTACAAGTAAAAGCCTTTCATTAACTAAGTTACTCGAAAATTGAGATCTCCTGGTTGTGGTTTTTATGTTTCCATAACGATCAATAAAAGCAATCCTATTTATAGGTACAGCTGGAATGCTATCTGTATCCAACTCTGACCCCAGAATTGAGGTATCACCTGATAATATTAGCTTTGCTGCCTCAGGGTACAAGTCTCTTGACCTAAACTGCGAACCAGAATTCGGGATCTCAATATCATGAAACACTTCTAATTCATCTCTAATAAATGACCAATTATAGCCAGAGGATATTGCAAAAACTGGTACTCCATTTTTAAGCCTTCCATATAATAAACGTTGTCTCTCGTCTCCTTCCCAATTTATAGCTTCCTTTGTTCCGCGAGGAGCAGTATTGGAAAATATTGCTAAATTCTCATACCCATTCTCAACCCCAATCTGTCTAATCCAAAAACCAGTTGCTAAGGTACTAAACGATGAAACTGCAATGTTATCAATTGATCTAAATAAATCTTTTCCGCGAGCTCTTAATTGAGCATTCACTTCAATAAAGGCAGGATCTCCCACTCCATAATCAGCTATGACACAAACATCATAACCACCTTCTTTATTTGACATTTAAAACACCTCCTTTCATTAAAAAACCTCCCATTTCTGAGAGGTTATGAAAATTACACGGACTAACCGGATCAAATCATTCCCTCTCGGGCTTGGTTTTGGCACCTTGTCGGCTCCGCCCTGAGCGAAGTCGAAGGGTTGCCGGTGGATCATCAGGCCAAATCCTTCCCCACTACTCTTGATTTATTAACTTTTAAACAGCTAAGCCACTCCTTGTTGCATTAACACCTCTAACATGCTCAACTAGTGGTCCAACAAGCCCAT
>JACPKO010000101.1 GCA_016186985.1 Candidatus Daviesbacteria bacterium | reverse complement strand
TTTAATTTAACATCTTAACTTTTTTTTAAGGCTTGTCAAAGAGGAAAATGCGGATTATACTAACCGCAACTGTCCGGAGGAGGGGATTTAATGAGCCGTAATATAACGATCGTAGTTATCATCCTGATAATAATTTTGCTGGGAACATATTTAGTTTGGCTTCGGGATAAAGTTACATCAACGCCTGAACCAACCCCTTCACCGGAAGTGGTTATGGCGCCGTCAGTTACACCCTCGCCAAGCTTAGAACCTAGCCCTAGCGCCTCCGCTTCTGCATCTGCCAGTCCAAAAGGAAAAGAGGCGACTAAGTCTGGTAGTACCAAATCAGCTAGTCCATCTGCAAAAACCACAAGGTAAATTTTATAAGTACTTGTGAAAGAGATTATAATCTTGTACCTTAGAATTCTATGGAATCCCAAGTTAAGAAACTGGTCATTATCGGTTCAGGCCCTGCTGGGTTAACTGCCGCAATCTACGCTGCCCGGGGAGGTTTAAATCCGCTGGTAATTTCAGGGCGAGCCCAGGGAGGGCAACTAATGTTAACAACTGATGTTGATGATTTTCCTGGATTTGAGGAAGGCATTCAAGGTCCTGACTTGATGATTAAAATGCGCAAACAGGCTGAACGTTTTGGCGTGAGATTTATAGATGAGGATGTAGCATCTGTAAATTTTAAGCAAAAACCTTTGGAGATAAAAACTGAAAGCCAGGAGCTTAAAGCTGAGAGCGTAATTATAGCCACAGGTGCCCAGGCTTCATGGCTTGGAATAGAAAGTGAAACCCGCTTAAGAGGTAGAGGGGTGTCGGCTTGTGCGGTTTGCGACGGGTTTTTCTTCAAAGGTAAAAATGTTATCGTAGTTGGAGGCGGGGATACCGCGATGAGGGAAGCCCAGCATCTTTCCAAGATTGCTTCTAAATTATATGTAGTTCACAGACGGGATCAGTTCCGTGCACAAAAAGCACTTGTTGATTTGGTTTTGAGCAAGCCTAATGTTGAGGTTATATTCAATAAAACTATAGAGGAGATTTTGGGGGATAACATGGTTAATGGAGTCAAACTTAAAGATAAGGTATCAGGGCAAATCTCTCAAATGCCAATAGATGCGGTGTTTATTGCAATTGGGCACAAGCCCTCAACAGAATTTTTAAAAGGGCAAGTTGAACTTGATGAAAAAGGGTATGTTAAAGTAACTGATGAGGTTTTCAGTTCTGTGCCGGGTGTGTTTGTCGCAGGAGATGTATCAGACTTTAAATACCGCCAGGCAGTCACAGCTGCAGGGGCAGGGACAAAAGCTACTTTTGAGGTTGAGCATTATTTAGAACATCTAAAATCACCTACAGAAAATTAAGGTAATGTAGGAATTCCGACTTTTTTAAAATCAGAATCCAGGCTAATCACTGACTCAATTGAAAATCTTTTAATCAATACAATGCTTGTAGCATCTGTTAAAGATAATTTATGCTCTGAAAATTTTTGCACGATCATAAAAGCTTCTCCTTGAATTTCTTCATCCACCCAAAGCTGCGTTAATGAATTTGTTGCTATACTTTTGCTAATAAATCCAATAAATTTATCAGCTATTTGAGGTTTTAGATAAATGAAATTTGTCACCGTTTCGTCAAGAATATCATTAGAAGTAACTATCTCTGCCTTTTCTTTAGTATATCTTTTTATCAAATTCTTAATGCGGATATGGTCTGGTTCATCAGAGAGGTAATATGCCATCCAGGCTGAAGTATCTATAAAAACTTTATGCAACTTAATCCTTTAGGTAGATTTGGTTAACATTTCTAGAGATTCCGGGTTTTCCACCTTTAGCAAAACCAGCCATTTTTAAGAGAGGATTATTTTTCATTCTCGAAGCTTCAGTTTTAATCAGTAATTTCTCATACTCTTTTGCCATTTTATCTATGACATCCCTAATGATTTGGGAACGGGAAAAATTAGTAAGTCTCGCCAAATGATCCAAAACATCAACTGATTTAGGGTTTAAATATACCTGATATCTGTTCATACATACACCATAACATATATGGTGTATAGAATCAACTATTCAATCAACGTTTTGGTCTTCGATAAAAAGATAGCATAGAACCAACCCTTTTTCCTTCAAAGTCCTTAATTTACAAAATCCTTACTGGTAATTTGATTAAAAAGTGGTATATTTTTAACATGAGGATTTTGGATATTCTTTTTAGACTTCTCCCTTCAAAAACAATTTATGCTCATTGTGATATTCCCTGTGGGATTTATGACCCAAAACCTGCACAAATCGCAGCGGCTACAGTTTTAAAAATGGTCCAAAAAATTGGCGAACTTCCAAAAGAAAATCCGACTGTAAATGACCGGAATTCCTTTGTCCGGATGGTTATGGTAAAAGAAGAACATGCCCAAATATGCAAAAAGGAACTATTGATCCTTTGGACGGATTATTTTAAAGAAGAGCATTTGGAAAAATTTCCGGATTTACATGATAAATTCTGGAAAGCTGCTAAACTTTGCTCAAAGAACAAACAGTCTGTAGATGAATCATCAGCTCAAGAGTTGGTAAAAGCGGTCGATGAAATAGCAGAAATGTTTGCAGAGTCTAAAAAGTAATCCATAATGCTTCTTGGCAAATTTAAAATCGCAGGCCATTCTATGCAGCCGCTTCTGGATCCTGGTCAGGAAATAATTGTTAGCAATATACCTTACTTTTTTAGGTCTCCTAAAAAAGGGGATTTGATCGCATTCAAAGAAAATAACAAAACTATTATTAAAAGAATTCAAAAAACCCACGATCGACGGTTTTTTGTTTTGGGAGATAATAAGCAGGATTCAAAAAAGTTTGGCTCGATTCCCAAAAATAAAATAATTGGTAAGGTGATTTATATATTTAAATAGTAAAGTATAATGGATATATGCCCGAAGCAACTGCTGTAAAACCGATCCCGGTTGAGCCAGTAAAACCTAATACAGCCCCTAAAGAAAGCTGGGTAAAATATAACGATCAAGATCAGGCGGACTTGCAGGCATCTGTTAAGAATAAGTTAGCACAAGCAGGTATCAATCATGATCCCGTGCCTATAGAGCAAAGAGAACTCCCGATTCATGTACCAACTGGAACTGGAAAAACTACATCAGTATCAGAAAAAGAAGGATATGTTGTGCCTCCGGACACATTTCAAAATCCTGGTTCAAATTTGTTAAACCATATGATACACGGAGTAGACAGGACAGGAACGGCGTCAGAAATAGTTCAGCACAAAGAAGAAAAGGGCGATAAACTTATGAAAGAAAGGAATAAAGCAAACAAAGGTAAGATAAGTAAATTTTTAGATTGGTTTTATGAAGATAAAAAAGCAGCATAATCTGTTAGAATATTAAACCCTATGGAAGTAACTCAAGCAGCCGCATCTCAAGGACCTGATTTATTGTCGATTGCGATACTTGTGTTAATAGCGCTTTTGATAACTGCAGCTTTTATCGGTTTTTTAATTTATTTTTTCCCGTATTTTAAAAACCTTTACAAATACCGCGAGCGGGAAAAATATTCTTTGGGGTTTATTTTGCTTCAGGTGACTGTCCCTAAAGCTAATGAAGTTAAAATTGATGCAGCAGAACAATTCATTTCTGCTCTCTATTCAATAAAAGCAGGTTCCGGCGGATTCTTAGGAATGTTTAAGGAATTAAAGCCTCAGCCCCATGTTGCCTTTGAAATAGTTGCCTTGCCTGAATCAATCCGTTTTTATATTGCATGCCATAAGAAATACCAGGACCTGGTTGAAAAACAAGTCAACGGAGCATATCCTGACGCATCCGTTAAAGAAATGCCTGAATACAACATTTTTTCCGAAACCGGCAAAGTCGCTTATACTGCTTATAAACTTAAGTCTTCAGATTATTTCCCGATAAAAACCTACAAAGAATTGCCGACAGATCCGCTTTCGGCAGTTACTTCTGCTTTGGGAAAAATGCAGCCAGGTGAAGGTGCTGTTATCCAGATTTTGATTGCCCCTGCTTCGGATAAATTTAAAGATGCCGGTAAGAAATTCCTTAAAAAAGAGCGGGATCCGGGAGATGGAGAGAAGCCAAAAGCACCTCCTGACCAAAAACAACTGGAAGCCGTCGAAGGAAAAATTTCCAAATCCGGATTTTCAACAGTTGTCCGGATTGTAACCTCCTCGACTTCGGAGGAAGCAGCAAAGGCTCATCTGGGGAATATCAAAGCTGCATTTGAACAATTTTCAGGTCCATATAACGCTTTTACCGGAGCAAAAATTCCTTCGCAAAAAGGTTTTATCAGGGATTTTGTTTACCGCTATTTGCCGAGATTCGACAGATTGCCTGTGTTAACTTCGGATGAAATCGCCTCAATTTTCCATTTGCCGAATAAACAAGTTGAAACGCCTCATATCCAGTGGCTGCCGGCAAAATCTGCCCCGCCGCCTGAAAAAATACCGACAAAGGGCCTTTATATTGGCAAATCTAAGTTTAGGGGGCAGGAGCGGCCGGTATTTATTTCCGACTTTGACCGTCAGCGCCATATGTACATAATCGGAAGAACTGGTGTTGGAAAAACAGAGCTTTTAAAATCAATGATGGTTCAGGATATCTATGCCGGAAGGGGATTATGTTTTATTGATCCTCACGGGGACGCGGCAGAAGAAATGTTAGAGCGTATTCCGCCGAACCGCGCCCAGGATGTTATTTATTTTGATCCCTCTGACTCTGACCGCCCGTTTGGCTTAAATATGCTTGAAGCTTCTTCAGAGGAACAAAAGCATTTTGTCGTCGCCTCAATCATCGGGCTAATGTATAAGCTTTACGATCCGCACAAAACCGGCATTATCGGACCGAGGTTTGAACACAACGTCCGAAACGCTATGTTAACTTGCATGAGCAAACCTGAGAATACTTTTCTTGAGGTCGTCCGGGTTTTAACCGATCCGGAATTTGTTAAAGAGTTACTGCCATTTGTGCAGGATCCGGTTGTCCGGCGATATTGGACCGACCAGATCGCTCAAACTGCGGAATTCCATAAATCCGAAATTTTGGATTATAACGTTTCCAAGTTCGGGCGCTTCGTTACCAACATGATGATGCGTAACATCATAGGCCAATCAGTATCTTCTTTTAATTTGCGACAGGTGATGGACAGCGGAAAAATCTTAATTGTTAATTTGTCTAAGGGAAAAATCGGAGAAGAATACTCCAACTTTTTAGGGCTTGTGCTAGTTCCGAAAATTTTAGCCGCGTCAATGTCAAGGACAGATATCCCTATAGAACAAAGGCGTGATTTCTTCCTGTATGTTGATGAGTTTCAAAATTTCGCAACTGATACATTCGCCGAAATCTTAGCTGAGGCGCGTAAGTATAAACTGAATTTAACTGTTGCAAATCAGTTTATCGGACAAATCGGGGAGGAGCTTAAAAACGCGGTTTTTGGAAACGTAGGCACTGTTGTGGCGTTTAGGGTTGGAGTTACAGATGCAAATTTCCTTCAGCATGAGTTTGCACCTACTTTTAACGAGCAGGATTTGGTTAATATAGAAGCCCGGCATATTTACGTTAAAACTCAGGTGCAGGGCGAACCGGTTAATCCTTTTTC
>JACPKO010000099.1 GCA_016186985.1 Candidatus Daviesbacteria bacterium | reverse complement strand
GCTGCTAATTTGCGCGGAGGATTCGGCGATCATTATGCAAGAGTGCGTTTGGAAATGCCTAAGACTTTATCTTCAGAGGAAAAGAGATTATACGAACAATTGGCTGCCTTAGGAAAATCGAGGAAAAAGGGCTGGTTTTAAGAAAATTGCTTCATTGTTACATTGCTAAATTGTTATAGAATACAAATATGAACACTCAAGGTGAAGATCAAAAAGTAGCGTACATCTGTGAAGGGACTTGTCAGGCTAAGATTACCCAGGAGCAATACGATAAAGGTTTAACAAAATGCGGAACGGAAAGTTGTACTTATTTCGGTAAGCCGTTTAAGAAAGTTAAGGTTTAATTCTTCTAATATAAATGCTACTGTTAAGTTAATGAGAGATAGATTAATTCATATTGCTAAATTTTCTTTGTGCGTATGGGTGTTTTTGTTTATTTATTCTTATATCTGGACAATTTTAAAATTTCAAGGTTTTTATCTCTGGTTCTCAATGATGACATCTATACTATTAAGTTTTGGAATTTTATTCGTAGCAACTAAAAAATATTACGAGAATAATCCATCTCTAAGAGAAAAATCTTGGTTGTCTTTTGGCCTAGGGGTAGTTATCTTTGACATTCTGTACAGTACCCTATTTTCAGAGCTTTTTAGACTCATTAAGCTAGAAAATTTTTATGCTTTTTCTTATCTTGGTGGGGTTGTTTTAATATTGCCCATAATTACTGGTGTGTCATTAGGCTCGAGTAAACCCATATCCAAAATAAAGATTATTATTGCTGCTCTGTTCCTAATCTTTTCAATGTTTCAGATGACTTTTGTTGGTAAATTTTATGGCGAATTTTAATTATTAATAGCTATATTTAACAAAATGGCAAAACTCATAATTTTCGGGATAGTAGTTATAATTATTTTGGCTGTAGCTTATGGCTACTTTGGCTTGAATAAAAAACCTACCTCTCCTTACAGTAACACTAAAGTTATGTATGGTTATAGTAGCTACGATGAATACATAAAAAATAGGCCGGAAGTTGCTAAAACTGCTGATGAAAGCCTGATTAATTTTGTGATGAATAGCGGTGAGGTAAAAAGCAGGGCGGAAGCATCTCAGAATGCATGTAATAGAGGTTCCGATTACTCCAATAAAGGAGATAAGGAAACAGCAATAAAAAGATATAATCAGGCATGGCTATTTGACCCTAAACAACCATGTATATTTGCAGGTTTTGGCTCCTACTATGCTGATTCTCCTAAGACGGTTGAAAAATCTTTTGAAATGTATGAAAAGGCTTTAACGTTAGCCAATCCTTCAAGTGAAAATGATATAGAAAATCCTTGGTGGATCCTGGTTGATTATGGTGAAGCTTTAGACCGTGCATATATTTCCGACAACAAAAGGATTGATTACTTAGACAAGGCTTTGGATAATTTAACAAAATCACTTGCGATTAAAGACACCCCTAAGGCGCATAGGGCTCTATCGTTTGTCTATTACCATAAAGGGGATTATAAAGAGGCTTGGAGTCAAGTTCATTTAGCAGTCAACGGCGGTGTAGATTTAAAAAATTTCGGTACCTTTATAGATGTTTTGAAAAAAGCCATGCCTGATCCGGAAGGAAAGTATTAGCAGAAAATCTTATTTCTTAAGGTCAAAGTAGTAGGCTACTGCAACATAACCAAAATAAACCGAACTTAATCCTGAGAATACAGCCATAAGTAACCCTCCGATAAGGGCGTCCTGGCCGCCTATGCTTGTAATTACCGACGAAATTACCCCACTGATTATTGCAGCAATCACAAAGATAGCAAATGTTTTCCACCAATGATCCTTTATCATCTCCTTACTCTTTTTCAAAGCTGCTATGCCTTTAAGATTTTGGTCGAGGACTATATAAGCAAAGAAATACCAATAAACTATAAATGGAGTTAATAGGATACCTAAAGGAATAATTGCTAAGTATAATAAGGCAATATTTTCATACTTAAGAGCTATAAAGGCTCCTGCTATACCAGCTGGCAGAGAAACGATAAAGAGTAGGAAAAAGTAAACTATATAAGTCCAAACTAATCGCCAAATTTTATTTTTAAGTAAGGGGTCTTTTAAAGCAAGGATTTGCTCATAATCAAATTTTTCAATTGGGGTTGTATGAGTTTTTAGCAGTGTAATTTGCATAAGCATGACTACCGGAATCATTAAAATATTTAAAAACGGAGCTTTTAAAAAATAAGTCAGGAGAAAAACAACCGTCTGAAGTCCAATAAACATTGGCACAACAGAGCTGGAGTTTTTCTTAAAAGATTGCCACCCCTCGCTTAAAAGTTGTGAAATTGAAAGATTGCCCGCTGGCATAATCCAATATTACCTCCCCTTCTCAATATTTTGCAAGTTTATTGTAGTAATGCAAAGAGAGGTAAGGGTAAACAGGAATGGGAAACCGTAAAACCCGGTATAAATCCCCGTATTAAAAAGGATTAAATCGACAAATAAGCTTAAAGTTGAAGCATAAATCGCGGTTTTATAGGAGGCAGAATAGTTTAAACCCCATTTAAAGATTGCAGAAAGAAAATATATTAAAACCGCAAGAAACAGGAAATAAACTAATTTGAATGATAAACCCAGGAAAAGTCCGACAAAAACCATCAAAATTAAAACCAGCCCGATCCAGTTAAGCCAGGGACTGATTTTTTCGACTATCCCCAAAACAAAAGAGCGGTTAATTTTAAAGTTTTCAACCTTAGAAAGGTCAATCGAGCGCTGGTCAAACTCCCTGTTGTGATAAAACAAAGAGTCACGGGTTAACCAAAGCAGGGTTTTATACTGGTTAAACTGGGTTGCCGAGAAAGGTGTTTTTGTATCTATAACTAAAATGTTATTTAAATTTTCGCCTCTAACTTCTGCATTACCTTCCGGGAAAGGCACAAAGAAAGGCTCCGCAGCATTAGTTGTAACTTGCCCTTCATCAATATCTACCTCTAAATCCGCAGGGAAGGAATTCACGCTTTGGCTTATAAAATTTCTAACTTCCTCAGGAACTTTAATGGCCAGTTCGTAAGATAAGATAAGTGTATTTAAAGCTGCTAAAATCAATATAAGCATGAAGAAATATTTTAAGGTCGAGGCGAGACTTTGATTTTTTATTCCGGAGTAAAATTCCGGATTGTATATTGAAGACTTAAGAGTTTTTAAAAAGCCCATTGTGTACATATTAAGCTTAAAACTTGACTTGGTCAAGGATTGAGCATAAAATTAACCAGTCTTAATCATTTAGGTTAGGGTGGGCTTGTCCCACCTTATTTTAAATTTGGAGCCAAATTTAAAAAATAACCAAGTTACAAAAAACAAGGTACAAACAATTTTGATTTTTGAAAATTAGAATTTGTTTGGAGAACTTGTTTCTTGAGGATTGAGATTTGCGACTAAAAGGAGCGATTATGCCGATACAAGCCAGAACAGAATTTGCAGCTGCTATAAACCAGATTGCCTCTGAAAAAGGGGTTGACGTTGAAGTGGTTTTAGACGCGATCAGACAGGCTGCTTTGGCTGCATATCGCAAGGATCTGTCTTTCCGTAATGAATCGATCCCTGATGATTTTGAGGAGCTTGTTGCAAAACTTGACCCATCAACTGGTGAAATTTCTATATGGAGAGGAGAGGTTAATATTACCCCTCCCGGTTTTGCGAGAATCGCCGCCCAAACTGCCAAACAGGTTATTACCCAAAAGCTGCATGAGGCCGAAAAAGGCGCAATCATCAGCGAATACGAACAAAAGGTTGGTACTGTTATATCGGGCGCAATCCAAAGACAAGAAGGAAATACTTATTTTGTTGATTTAGGACGGGCTGAGGGTTTACTTCCTCCTCCGGAGCAATCACGGGATGAGTTTTACACACAAAACCAAAGGTTAAAGTTTTACATTAAAGAAATAAGAGAGACTTCCCGGGGGCCGGAAGTGATAGTCTCAAGAACTGATCCGGGACTTGTTAAGGGATTATTTGCTATGGAGGTTCCTGAAATCCAGTCGGGAATTGTTGAAATTAAAGAGATAGCCCGTGAAGCAGGCGGGAGATGTAAAGTGGCGGTTATTTCCAATCAGGACGGAGTTGATCCTGTGGGTTCTATGGTTGGACAAAAAGGCGTCCGTGTCCAGGCTGTAATTAATGAATTAGGGGAGGAAAAAATCGACATCATTTTATATTCTGATGAAGTGAAGAAATTTATCGCATCATCTCTTTCTCCTGCCAAAGATGTTGAAGTTTCTCTGGACGAAGAAAATAAGGTTGCTACAGTTAAAGTGCCTGATGCACAACTCTCTTTAGCTATAGGTAAAGGCGGCCAGAATGTTAGGCTTGCTGCAAAACTCACAGGTTGGAAGATAGATATTGTCGGAAGGGGAGATTCAGCTGTCACAGAAGAGCCAAAGGCAACAGGGGAGAAAATAGAAGAAAAAACTGAGAAGTTAGAAATTGGAAATGGGAAGATGGAGACTGAGGTTTCTGAGCCAGAAACAGAAGGCGTAGCCGAAGAAGCAGAATTTGATAAACTGGAAAAGGAAAAGATTGTTAAGGAAGAAGCTAAAAAGAATCAGGAATCATGAATCAAGAATCAAGCATGAAAAACTTTTTCCTTAATTCTGCATTCTAGATTCTATATTCTTCAAAAGCTTTTTTCGAAGATTTAGTACCGGATATAAATATGGAAGAAAAGAGACCACCGATCGTAACTATTTTAGGCCATGTTGACCATGGAAAGACTACGCTGCTTGATTTTATCCGTAAGGCAGCTGTCGCCAAAGGCGAGCATGGCGGCATAACCCAGGCAATAGGAGCTTACCAAATAGGGATAAGTGAAAAGGGAAAAGTGCTAAGTGAAGAGCCTGAAAATAAAAAAAATCTTTCCCCTGAACACTCTTCCCTGATCACTTTTATTGATACTCCCGGGCACGCAGCTTTTGAAAAAATGAGAAGCCGGGGCGCAAAAGTTGCTGACATTGCAGTTTTGGTTGTGGCAATTGATGATGGTTTAATGCCCCAGACCCTTGAGGCAATTAAACATATTAAGGAAGCGAAAGTCCCGATGATAGTTGCTGTAAATAAGGTTGACTTGCCCGGGATAAACAAAACCGCCCAGATGGAAAAAATTAAAAAACAGCTTTCAGACAGGGAAGTTTTGATTGAAGAATACGGAGGAGATGTACCTATTGTGCAAGTTAGCGCAAAAATCGGTTTGGGTGTAGATAAACTTTTGGAAATGATCCAGCTGGTTGCAGATGTTAATGAGTTCAAGGGTGATCCTGATTTGCCGGCTACCGGCGTAGTAGTTGAATCCAAACTGGATAAGTTTAAAGGACCAATTGCCACGGTCATTATCCTAAACGGGACGCTTAAAAAAGGCGAGAATATAATTATTGGAGGCGTTAGGGGAAAAGTCAGGGGGCTGATTGATTATTTAGGAAAACAGCTCTCTCAAGCCGGTCCCTCAACACCCATCGAGATATCAGGCCTTGAAGGTGTACCCGACGTTGGAGCAGAACTTGGCAGGGAAACCTCAACAAAAGAGGAAAAACAGGCGGTTGTGGTAAGTATCCTGGACAGGCTTAAAAAGGATGAGACATCAGTACTTAAAGTTGTTATTAGGGCTGATGTAGCAGGTTCGCTTGAAGCAATCGAGGATGCCCTATCTAAATTTAACGAAGAAGCAGAACATCTTAAAATAATCGCTTCCTCAACAGGTGATATTAATGAAAGTGATATAAAACTTGCTTCCTCTACAAGCGCGATAGTGATAGGTTTTAATGTTAAAGCTTCAAACCAGGTTATGAAGTTAGCTGAAACCGAAGCTGTTTTGCTTCGCACATACAATATTATTTATGAATTAATTGAGGAGATGGAAGATGTGGTGGAGGGGATGTTAAAAGTCGGGGCTTTGGAAGAAATTTTTGGAACAGCCCAAATTGTTGCTGAGTTTCCTTATGGCAAAAACGAAAAAATCGCCGGATGTAAAATTTTAGATGGGGTATTTACTAAAGGGCCAAGGATCAAAATCCTTAGGGGTGAAGAAATTATCGGTGAAACTAAAATAAAATCTTTAAAGAAAGTACGTGAAGAGGTAAATAAAGTTGAAAAAAGTGATGAATGCGGAATGATGTTTGAGCCCAAAATAGACTTTACAGTTGGTGACTTAATCCAGTCCTTCAGAACTATATAGAAACAGCTGATTACTATGAGCTTGCTTTTTGAGCTTGGGTTTGATACAATTTGACATCTTGGATATTGCAATTTCAGGCTCAATAGATTAGTCTAGGCCTAAACTGTCAGTCTCCAAGCCATGATTATGCTTAAATATGATCACCAATTAACCGAAGTTAAAACCCGCTTGCCCTCTGTTAACCGCGTTCTTATTGTTTTGCCTCAAAACTTAAATGTTGATAATTTAGCAGCGGGGCTCAGCTTGTATTTAAGCTTAAAAACAGCAGGTAAAAAGGTTGATATTGTTTCAACCGGCACGCCGCAAATTTCCCAAAGCAATTTATATGGGATTGGCGATATTAAAAATGATGTCTCAAAATCCGGAGGAGGCAACTTCATTATTTCGCTGGACGGAGTGGTTGATACAACTGGAACCATGCAGCAAGTGCCGGCTTTAGAAAAACTTGACTGGTATCCGGAAGGAAGCAAATTAAACTTAGTTTTTCATGTTGTCCCGGGACAACGATTTGAGCCTTCTAACATTACCTCAAGACACGAAGAGTCGGGATATGATTTGACTTTTGTGGTTGGCACTCAGAGCTTAAATGAGCTGGGAAACCTCTTTATTTCCAACAGCCAGTATTTTGCCCAGAGTCAGGTTGTCAATATTGACACTAATCCCTTAAATTCTTATTTTGGATTTGCTAATGTAATTGATCCCCAAGCCTCATCAATCTCAGAAATAGTAGCCCATATTCTTCCCTCCCTGACTTTAAGTATGGATTTGGATGTTTCCTCAAACATCATCGCCGGAATCTATTTTGCAACTAATAATTTAACAACTAAAGTAAATCCTGATACTTTTATGGCAGTTTCCCAGGCTGTACAGGTTGGCGGGTCTTTACCAAATATCCAGCCGCAATCTCCGCAGCCGGAAGTAAAAATTGACTATCAAAACGAACCCCCACTGAAGTACCAGCCGCAGGTTCAGCCAGCCCCGATGCAATCAGGGCAAATCTCGCAGCAGCCCTCCCCCCTCCAGTCTTCGCCATTTATAGTGCCCCCTCAGGATATTTCTATCCCAATGCCTCAGGTACAGACTCCAAGTACACCCGAACCTAAGCTGCAGCCCCAGTTCCAATTTAATCAACCTCCGATTGTTCAAACTGATCAAGCTATACCATCTGCCTCAACGCCTACTCAGACAGTTTCGGACAATCCTCAACCAAATAGTCAGGGATTTGATTTAAGACAGATTTTCCAGATTCCGCAAATGCCATCAGGGGCGCAGCCTGCAAATGCGATACCAGTTCAACCTCAGCCAATTGGCGGGAAACCGGAAACGTATCATGACCAGCCGCCCCAAACTCAGGCTTCCCCAGAAGAGCGGCCAATGGGTGAATTTGCAACCTCTTC
>JACPKO010000026.1 GCA_016186985.1 Candidatus Daviesbacteria bacterium | reverse complement strand
TATTGTCGTCATTTCGGACCAAAAATCCCTTTACATTGCCTGATGAGTCCAAAGAGAAATCGAAGACATCAATGCCCGGTATGCCGTAAAATTTAGCCTGCGAGAGGTGGTTTTGGAGGTATCTGTCTCTTTCCTGTGCCCATTGCCTCCGTATCTCGGGAGACAAGTCCGGTTTGGGATTTTTGGCATAATTTTTTTTATCAGTTCCGATTGTTGAAAGAAAGATTAATTTTTCTGTCCCCGATGTTGTTGCAATAAGGGAATATATATCATCCAAAACTTCGGTTTGCTTTTTTAAACCTTCCTCAAGCGGGTATTGGGAAAGGGGGTTATGACCGAACGATTCCAGGATCAGGTAGTCAAAGTCTATATCCAGTATCGGGCGGAAATCACGATTTGCGTGGTGGGTTGTCTGTGTTAAGCGTTCCTTTGCGGAGAAGATATTCGTCGAGCCATAGCCGTAATTTAGAACCTCAAAAGTTTTATCCGGAAAGTATTCGTTTAAGTAGCCCCGGAGCTCGTCAGCGTTCCCCAGAGTCTCTGTCATTGAGTCACCAAGTAATACTATTGTGTAATCTTGAGGATATTTAACTTTACCTGACTCCGAACTTATCGAGACACCCTGTACATTCTCAAGTTTTTTGTACGGTTTAGGAGGTTTGAGTGATTGTTTTTCTAAAAAAGCAGGGATATACAACGAGACAAAGTAAGCAATTATTGCCAGAGATATGAAAGCAGCTAAAAACTTTGGCAGTATTTTTTTCATCTAAGTGAAGTTTTAATCCCTGGGTATTTTGAGGACAGTCCAGACTTCTATGATATTTGGGTTGCTGATATTGTTGGCTTTTGCAATTTTTTGATACTGCATTATGTCTCCGTATGCCCTCCCCGCAATTTTAGAGAGCCAGTTTGCAATTTTTTGATACTGCATTATGTCTCCGTATGCCCTCCCCGCAATTTTAGAGAGCCAGTCACCTTTAACTACAGTATATGAAGATCCGGTGATAGTCTCCCCCCATGTAGTTTGGTTCGTTGCGCCTCCTTTGCCCCAGGATGGCGGTGTTGGGATTTCGCTTTCCTTTGCTGCAGGAGAAGCAGATAGTTGCGGAGTTGGGGATGCTAAAGCTTGCGGTGAAGCTTGAGCCGAAGCTGAGGCAGAGACCGAGGGGCTAACTGTAGTGTCCAATTTAGGAATGTTTAACTTCTGTCCTACTTCAATCGATTCTGTTGGCAATTTATTTTCCTTGACTATTTCAGAGTAAAGGTTCCCATTGTCATAATATTTTTGAGCGATTAAAAATAGTGTGTCGCCTTCCTTTACTGTGTAAGTTCCGGGAAGAGCCTCTTTAGTAACATCACCATTTTCATCTATACTTTGTGCTGTTTCACTAACTTCACCGCTATCATCTGATGGTTTATTGAAATAGTTAAAAATTAAAACACCCAGTACGATAACAATTAAGGCTCCTAGAATTAGATTTAAATAGGATTGGTTTTTTTCTAAATCGGTTTGGATTTTATCAATAAAATTTTCCGATTTCTTATCTTCTCTGTTTACAATGACTCTGCTTTGAAGAGAGGATTTCCTTGCTGCTTTTGTTTTTCTTGATCTCGGTGACATAGTTAAATGAATCTACCGCAAATTTCGTATCTAGCGGTAGCTTCTTATTCTACTGCTACGCAGTTCGAATAATAAAAAATACTACAGGCAGCGTAAGTAACTTTTACACCATCAGCTAAAATCTGTCAACTAGATCAAAATATATCAAGATGATTAAGCCAACTCTATAGCGAGACCGACCCGCCTACGTCAAGACTTCGTCGGGCAGGCGGGACAACACACGCTCCGCTTTGCGGAGCCGAACTCATCAAACTCCGTTTGATAATACGAATCCCTAGCTAGCCTCAAAATTCGAAAAAACCCACACAAGGTGGGTTTTTTTCTAATTTGCGAGACCGACGGGACTCGAACCCGCGACCTCCTCCGTGACAGGGAGGCGCTCTAACCAACTGAGCTACGGCCTCATAGGCGGTTATTTTAACAAACATTAACTTAAAATGGTATATTTGGTATATGAAAGGTTCAAATGCAGATGTAGCTAACCTTTTGAAATCTGTGGCAACTGCTATTACTTTATCCAAAGGGAATTTTTTTGAGATTCGGGCTTATAACAGTGCTGCCGACGCAATAGAACACTCAACATCTGAAATTAAAGATTTATGGCAGGAGGGGAAGTTGGGAGATATTCCCGGTGTTGGCAAAAGTATCCAAAGCTACCTTGAGGAATACTTTAAAACCGGAAAAGTTAAGCACTTTGATTCTCTTTTAGGCAGACACCCGGCAGTAATTTATGAACTGATAAAAATACCCGGTATAGGTCCGGCTACAGCGCTGGACTTAAGTAAAATAGGCGTTAAAAGCATAGATGATCTCAAGGAAAAAATTGAATCCGGGAAGATTATTAAAGATGGATTGTCAGAAAAGCTTTCGGAAAAAATCGGCCGGGGGTTACTGGAAATAAACTCCAGAACCGGAAGGATGCTTTTACCATACGCTTTTTCGCAGGCAGAAAAAATACTCGAATATTTAAAAAAATCTAAGGATGTGATTGAAGCTAGTCCCTTGGGCAGCCTAAGAAGAATGGTAGTCACTATTGGAGATTTGGATTTTGCAGTTTCCTCAAAAAACCCCTCAGCTGTCGTTGATCACTTTATAAAGATGCCTGGTGTAAAAGAAATTCAAGGTCAGGGAGAAAGCAAAGCTAGTATTGTTTTGGAATCCGGGCTGCATGTTGATCTATTGGTTGGTGAGCCGGACTCATACGGCGCTTTACTCCAGCACTTTACAGGATCTAAACATCATAATGTTCATTTAAGAAGTATCGCTTTAGATAAAGGTTTGTCCCTTAGTGAATATGGACTGAGGAAAGTGGTTAGTGGCAAGAGTCTAGAGTCTGGTGAAGTGATTCACTGCAAAACTGAAGATAATCTTTATGAAATACTTGGAATGCAAACTCCACCACCTGAAATTCGCGAAGATACAGGTGAAATCGAAGCAGCCTTAATAAAAGGCTTACCTGGGTTAGTAAATTTAAAAGATATTAAGGGAGATTTTCATCTTCACTCAAATTTTCCGATTGATTCCTCTCATGATTACGGAACCGGTTCACCTGAAGAAATTATAAAAAAAGGCATTGAGTTAGGTTATAAGTATGTCGGGCTATCCGATCACGCACCTGCACTCGGGACGCATACCAAAGAGGAGATTTTAAAGTTAATCGAAAAGAGGAAAAAAGTTATTCAGGAGTTACAAACGAAGTATAAAAGTATTCGAGTACTTAATGGACTCGAAATAGATATAGCTTCTGATGGTTCACTAACAGTTCCTGAGGATTCATTAAAATTGTTGGATTATACAGTTGTTGGAATTCACACCGGACATAAAGGGAGTAAAGAATCTATAACAAAAAGAATTCTGACAGCTCTTGAATCCCCTTATGCAACTATACTCGCTCATCCGACAGGAAGACTTATTAATGAACGCGACTCATATGATGCTGATTGGGAAGAAATTTTTAAAATAGCAGCGAAAAATAAAAAGTTTTTGGAAATTAATTCTTATCCCAACAGGCTGGACTTACGTGATGATTTAATAAGAATGGCCTTAAAGTTCGGAGTAGAATTTATTATAAATACTGATTCCCACAGTGTAGAACAAATGGTGAACATGCCTTTTGGTGTTTCAGTGGCCAGGCGCGGATGGGCTACAAAGAAAGATATCGGTAATACCTGGGACTGGAAAGATTTGCGCAAATGGTTTACAATAACTAAAGAAAGTTAATCTATGGATTTTTCTTTGATTTTAATCGGGATAATAATTCTTGTAATCGCCGGCTGGTTTTTGATGACTTATAACTCTCTTGTTACTTTGCGCAACCGTGTTCGTGAAGCCTGGAGCCAGATTGATGTCCAGCTAAAACGCCGTTCTTCCTTAATCCCTAATTTAGTTGAAGCTGTTAAAGGATATGCAAAACATGAAAGGCAAGTTTTTGAAAACGTAACAAAGGCAAGAAGCGCTTTGATGGGAGCTAAAGACCCAGCGCACAAAGCTGCAGCTAACGATATGTTAACCGGCGCATTAAAATCCCTTTTTGCAGTTGCAGAAGCTTATCCTAACCTCAGGGCATCTGAGAATTTTAAACAGCTTCAGGATGAAATTTCCGATACCGAAACTAAAGTTGCAGCATCCCGCCAATTTTACAATGCAAATGTATTGGATTTAAATAACACAATTGAAACCATGCCAACGGCTCTAGTTGCCGGTATGTTTGGTTTTACTAAAGAAGAGTTTTTCAAAGCTACTGAAGAGGAAAAAAAGGACATTGAAGTTAAGTTTTAGAGATCTTTTATCAGTCAAATTCTCCCTGCTCAACATAATTATCATTTTAATAATAACAGCTCTTATCATAGCTGTGCTTTTTATAGTTTATTTCCCATTTGGCAGCCTTAATCTTAATGTTCAACAAGCTGATAAATATCTAAAATCAGATCAAGGCTTAAAAATATTGGCACTAAATGAATATAAACAGGCAGAAACTGACTGGCCCTTTTTAAAATTTAATCAACCATTACAAAATAGAATAAAAGAAGCTGAGAAAGTGATTGAAGATTATAAACAGAACACAGCAGCTTTGACGATTTTTCTAAAAGATACCGATGAAGCAAGAATAAAGGAATTAGTCAATAAATTAGAAGAAACCAATGGGGTGAGAGAAGTAAAATATACTTCGAAGGAAGAGGCTTTAAAGATTTATAGGGAGAGGAATAAGGATAATCCATGAATTTTTGAATTAGTTACAAGCAACATTTTACCTGCTTCAATAGAAGTATTTTTAAGTAATTGGAGTAAAAGGGATGAGATTAATAAAACATACAAAACCAATGAATTAATTGAAAGCATTATTGTGACAGAGACAGACAAGAACTTCAGACTTAGAGAGTTTTAATAGATTCCCCGATTTGTGCTAAAATTATCTCCATATGGCTACTGTAAATACAGCTTGGGATCATGTTTCATCAAATATTTTTAAAACCTATCTTATTATGTTTTTCTTTTCAATTTTTACTTTTGGGGTAGTTTATATTTTGGCTTTATCTTTAGGTTTTGGCGAAGCAGATATGGTTGGGGTAATAGGTTTTGCGCTAATTTTTATCGGGATTTCAAATTTTATCTCCTGGTTTTTTTCAGATAAAATTGTATTATCCGTTTCCGGTGCTAAGCCGGTGAGCCTTGATTCAAACAGAGGACTTTACCGCACTGTAGAAAACCTTTGCATAGCAGCAGGACTACCTTTACCAAAGATTTATACCATCGAAGACAGCGCTCCTAACGCATTCGCAACAGGCCGTGATCCTAAACATGGCGTAATTTGTTTTACAACAGGAATTTTATCTAAATTGAATAAACAGGAGCTTGAGGGAGTAACAGCACATGAACTTTCTCATATAGGTAACAGGGATACCTTAATGATGAGTGTAGTCTCGGTTCTTGTGGGTACTATTGCTCTTTTGGCTGATTGGTATATGCGGAGTATGTGGTTTGGGCGGGGGGATAACAACCGCAATAATAATTCAGGCATGCTTATGGTTTTCGGAATTATCGCAGCAATTTTAGCACCAGTCATTGCATCGTTAATCCAGCTTGCCGTCTCAAGACGCAGGGAATTTTTAGCTGATGCTTCCGGGGTTTTACTTACGCGTTTCCCGCAAGGACTGGCAAACGCTTTAAAAAAAATATCTTCGGATAAGGAACCTTTGGAGGTAGCAAACCGCGGGACTGCCCATCTGTACATTGTCAATCCTTTAAAAGGAAACCAGGCGCTTGATGGATTCGCCAAGCTTTTTTCTACCCATCCTCCTATCCAAGACAGAATCAAAGCTTTACAGGAGATGGAAGGTACGGTTTAAATTGGATAGAGTATTGTTAATAAACAGTTTAACTTTTCTGTCTATTTGTTTAATTGTCTTCTGGAAACTATCTGATCCCCGAGAGTTTGGCGAAAAAGTTAAATCATATTTTTCTGCTAAAGGAATTTTAATTGGAATTTACACTTTTATTTTTCTTTCTTTAAATTATTTATCCGGGAGATTTTTTCCTTTAAGATATTCACCGCTTGATGGGACAGTAACATCTCTTGGAGTACTAACTTTCATTTGCGGATTTGGATTATCCATTTGGGCAAAAGTTGTTATGGGTAAAAGCTGGGGAATCCCTGCAGAGCATAACAAACAAAGGCAGGATAAATTAATAAAAACGGGTCCTTTTAGATACTCAAGAAACCCTATTTATGTCGGGCTAATAATGATGCAGATTGGTTACGGGATAGCGGTACAAAGCTACTTTACTTTTTTAGCGTTCATACCCATCTTTTACTTTTGGGAGTCTTCAAAAAAAGAGGAAAAATTGCTGGAAGGGCATTTTAGAAAAGACTACTTAAAATATAAAAAAGATGTTCCGAGGTTTTTCTAACTACTTTAACTTAAAATATACTATCAATGCTCCGAGAAGGGAAAGTAGGTTTAAAAGGTTTGTTGTTTTGCTATTATTTGCGATTCCTTCTAAAAGCATCAGGGCAACACCAAGCACATAAAGTAATACAAATTGCTTATTGAGCTTAGCTTCCGTTTTGGTAATATCGAAAACCTGTACAAACCAGGCAGCGCCTATAAATAAAAGCCCAAGCTCAGTAATTCCTACCATGTATATCTAATGTACCACCTGCTTAACAATTGTTGTCAAGTCGGATATAATTCGGAGCATGCGCCTTGGAATTGATCAGGTAAAAAAAGTAGCTAAGTTGGCAAACCTTATCTTAACTTCCGGTGAGGAAGAAAAATTTTCCCAGCAGCTTTCAAAAATTTTAGGATATATTGAAGAATTAAACTCGGTTGATACTTCAAACGTCGAGCCGACTTTTAATGTTATAGATAAGTCCAATGTTTTAAAAAGGAGTTTTTAATGGCGATAACTGATCTGACTTTAGTACAAACAATAAAAGCTTTAAAAGATAAGCAATTCTCTAACGAGGAATTAAATCAAGCCTATTTGAACAGAATTAAAAGATATAATCCCGAGTTAAACGCCTTCTTTGAAGTAAATGAATCTTCGGGCGTCATACCTGCGGCAGTTAAAAGCCTGATTTCAACAAAAGGTTTAAAAACTTCAGCCGGGTCAAAAATTATTGAAAATTACAAACCGCCTTTTAACGCAACTGTTATTGAAAACTTAATATCAGAGGGAGTTTCGGTAATCGGTAAAACCAATCAGGATGAGTTTGCAATGGGTTCATCGGGAGAAAATTCTGCGTTTGGGTCTACTAAAAACCCATGGGATTTAAAGAAAGTTCCTGGTGGATCTTCTTCGGGTTCGGCAGCGGCGGTAGCTGCGGATTTAGCTGTATTTGCGCTGGGTACTGACACAGGTGGCTCAATCCGCCAGCCGGCATCTTTATCCGGAGTTGTCGGGCTCAAGCCAAGTTACGGAAGGGTTTCCCGTTACGGTGCAATTGCTATGGCCTCATCCCTCGATCAAATTGGTCCTTTTGCGAAATCCGTAGGAGATGCACGGCTTATTTTAGAATGGATTTCAGGAGGGGATAAGTATGATAGCAACTGCGTTGCTGAAAAATTCAAAATTCAAAATTCAAAATTTAAAATTACAGATCAAAATTTAAAAGATGTTCGTGTTGGAGTTCCTGAAGAATATTTTGGTCAGGGTTTGGATGAAGGAGTCAAAGAAGTTATAGAAAAAGCAATTAAAAAGATGGAGGAGTTAGGCGCGGAAATTGTTGAGGTTAGCTTACCCAATACAAAATATGGTGTGGCGGTTTATTACATTATTATGGCGTCGGAAGTTTCATCAAACCTTGCCCGGTTTGACGGAATCAGGCTTGGAGGTCCCCGTGACCTTTTCGGGGATGAACCAAAAAGAAGGATTATGCTTGGGACATTTGCACTCTCCTCAGGATATTTTGAGGATTATTTTATTAAGGCTGCTAAAGTGCGGACTTTAATCAAAAAGGATTTTGAAAAAGCTTTTGCGAGTTGCGACGTAATTGTCGGCCCGGTGTCCCCTACAGTTGCATGGAATCTGGGAGAAAAAATTGACGACCCTTTAAAAATGTATTTGTCTGATGCTTATACAATCCCTGCATCTTTGGCCGGAATCCCCGGATTATCGCTTCCTGCTGGTTTTTCAGAAAACCTTCCTGTAGGCCTTCAGATTTTAGGAAAATATATGGATGAAGAAACTGTATTAAATGTTGGAGAGGTTTTAGAAAAAGCTTTGAACATAAAGGAGAAACCCCGCCTTCGCTAAAGCTCCGGCGGGCAAACAAAACTATGAGTATCGAAAGACATGTTGGCAGAGTAAACAATTTTTTAAATGTAATGACGCAAGTTCCTGAAATGCTCGGGGCCTGGTTTAGGGTAACAGGAGTTTTAAGAGCAATAAGGGATGCAGACAGGGCAGCAGCAAACGGGGATGTTGGGCCAAGATTAATTGCAAGACTTGCAACACCCCGGGGTTATGGACAGCATGTAAATTGGTATGAGCTTAGACTGGATCCAAACAGTGAAATTGATAGGAAAAAGCTTGGAGAAATGCAGAGAATACTTAGAACATCCTTAAACTGGAAGAATTCTGCAGCAATATTGGAAGGATCCAGATTTATTGATAGGAAAGTTATGGAGGCGAACAATGTCAATTTATAAACCAGTTATCGGTCTTGAAGTTCATGTTGAGTTAAATACAAAAAGTAAAATGTTTTGTTCCTGCAGCGCGGATTATTTTGGAAAAGCGCCAAATACTCATACTTGCCCTGTTTGTTTAGGTCTTCCCGGAGCGTTGCCTTACGCAAATAAAGAAGCAATTAGAAAATGTATACAGATTGGTTTAGCGCTAAATTGCACTATTTCAGAAGATTCGCTTTTTGAGCGAAAGAATTATTTTTATCCGGATTTAGCTAAGGGGTTTCAAATTTCTCAACTCCGGTGGCCGCTTTGCGTGGGCGGTGAGATCGAGGTTGAATCTGACTTCGGAGAAAAATCTTTGATAAGAATTAACCGCGTCCATCAGGAAGAAGACACCGGTAAATTGTCACACCTCGGAGGTGTAACATTGATTGATTTCAATAGATCCGGTGTGCCTCTTGTAGAGATAGTTACGGAACCTGATTTTACTGATTCATCCCAAATCCGCGATTATGCTAAAAAACTCCAGCAGATTTTTAGGTATTTAGGGGTATCTAACGCGGATATGGAAAAAGGAGATATGCGGTTGGAAGCGAATGTGTCAGTTAGGGAAGTGAAGAGTGAAGAAGGAAGAGGAACTGATTTTGAGTTACCAAACTATAGAGTTGAACTTAAAAATATAAACAGCTTTAGGTTTATTGTGGCCGCTGTGGAATTTGAAATTAAAAGGCAGATTAATGCTTTAGAAGCCGGGGAAAAACTGCATCAGGAAACGCGCGGTTGGGATGAGGATAAAAAAGAAACTTACCTGCAAAGGAGTAAAGAAGAGGCGAATGATTACAGGTATTTCCCCGAGCCTGATTTGCCGGGAATTAAGAATCAAGAATTAAGAATAAAGGAGATACAAGATGGATTGCCGGAATTGCCCAGTGCAAGAATTAAAAAATATATTGATCAGTATGGAATCTCAAAAACAACAGCTGAGACTTTGGTTGCAGATGAATCTCTGGCTGAGCTTTTTGACGGTGCGGTGAAACTTGGATTGGAAGAGAATGTTCCTGTAAAAGAAGTCGCGAACTATCTGGTTAATTCTCCAACTTTAGCTTCACACCTTAAAGGTGGGAAGCTAAATATTTCCCCTGATGAAATAGTTCAGGCGGTTAAAGAAAAGAAATCAGGCAAAATTGAGGACGAAGGGGAACTGGAAAAAATTGCGCAGGAGGTTATTAGTGAAAATGAAAAATCAGTTAATGATTACAAATCAGGAAAAGAATCGGCAATAATGGCGCTTGTTGGAGGGGTTATGAGAAAAACTTCAGGTAAAGCAAATGCTATTAGAGTAAAACAAATTTTAGAAAGATTACTTTTATGAGTATAGAAGGACCTGGTAAAGATTTATTTAATCCTGATCATGCTTCAGATTTGAAACCAGGAATTTTAGATTATAAACACTCATTTAGGGGAAATCCGGTTTGGAATAAACGTACTTTGTTAGTAATTCTTGGTGTCATAACACCTTTTAGTATAGCTTTTTTGTTAATGCCTGAGGAAGTTTCTGTAAAAGCTTATATACCTGCTGCTGGAGTCCTGACTTCTGTCGCGGCTAGGATAGGCGATTTCATTAAAAATCATCGCTAAAAATTGGTTTAATTATTTTTTTTCCAAAACTGCAGTCTTGTTTTGACCTTTTGCCAGAAAGAGGGATAAATCTCTGAATAACTTTTAGCAAAAATCTCCACGGCTGTTTTTGGGTCTCTTCCTGTTTTCAGGGAACCATCCTGGCCTGCACTCCTTTGCACAAAGGTTACTTCTGTAACATATTGTCCATTGTTTGCACCAGGTACAAAACTGCTGATCCTTGAAGAGCTAACTAATTTTCCCGAAGCGTCACCATCTCTAATCGCAGTTTCCCAATACAAGCATCCGTTATCCATTCCGGTACTTAAAACATGGGTAAACTCACCATCTGTTCGCGGGACAGTTTTACTGGCAATTACTTCATTCCAGTACGACTCCTGCGCATGATCGTTTGCTAAAGGTTGAATTTTTCCATAAAGAGCGTTAGCAATCGGAATAAGGTTTCGGTAAGCAGGTTCGTGTATGTCAATTGTTACCGAAGGTTTCTCGCCCCTTATATAGGCAGTTGCTCCGCGGGTGGCACTTGCCTGTTCGAGTGTAGGTATAATTACGCCGGAGGGCTCATTAGCGTTAGGGGTTCGGGGCTGACTCGAAGTTTGAAGTCCCAATTTTTTCCCAAACAAAATTCTTTCTGCCTCAACGACGGCTTTTGCAGATTCAGACGAGTCTTTAGGCGGATTTTCAGGAGGTTCGTTTTCCGATTCAGGTGAATTAGTCATGGGAAATTAATTGTACTACATGAAGGTTTATAAAAACTGTATCTTGAAATCAATATCCATGCTGCTGTTAAAATAGAAATCTAATTTATGGATTCCCGCCTTCGCGGGAATGACAATGTAAATCGATTGTCGCGCGGATGAATTAGGTTCCCGCAAGAGATTGATAATAATATGAGTAAATTTGTCCATCTTCATACACACACAGAATTTTCTTTACTTGACGGATTGTCAAAAATCCCAAAACTTATAAAAGCCGCGAAAGATCTGGAAATGGAATCACTCGCCATTACGGACCATGGATCCATGTATGGCGCGATCGAGTTTTATAAAACCTGTATTGACAGCGGGATTAAACCAATTATCGGCTGTGAGCTTTATGTTGCGCCGCGTTCGCATTTAAGCAAAGAAGGGAAGGTTGATACAGAACCATACCATTTAACTGTTCTTGCTAAAAATTAC
>JACPKO010000094.1 GCA_016186985.1 Candidatus Daviesbacteria bacterium | reverse complement strand
TAATTTCATCCATAAAGTCAGAATTATATCATTTAAAGAGATTTATCACCCTTTTGCCAGGGTATGTTTTTTAAAATTGGAGAATATAAATCATCCTCCATGCTTATTTTAATGCTTTCCAGTTCTTTCCCGGTTGGGTTCCTCGCTTGAAACTCAATATTTTTTAAATCCTGTATAGTCGCCAGGGGTGTCTGCTCATTTCCCTCGCCCATTTCCATAACTGCCGAGCAAGCTAAACTATCTGCGATGTTTAATTTTTCAAACTCAAAAAACCTGCCGAATAGATCAGGTTTGCCTATATAATCATACACGGCATTAAATCCGCTATGAGCCAAAGCAATCCCGGTCACCCCCCATCTTAGAGGTGTGGTTTTGCTGTCAGTAATAATAACACCAACACTTCTTAGTTTAAATTTATTAACCAAAAATTCCCTAATTTTATTTGCCGAATCCTGGGGGTTTTTCGGCCAAAGAATGTAATACCCGTTGCCGTTCGATTCATCAATACCTGCAGATGCAGCCAGAATATTATTAGTGATTGTGAAATTGATATTGTATTTATTGCTTGAGCGGGGTAAAAAAAACTGCGAGTTTTCCCGAATTAATTTTTCCTTATCAACAGTATCTTCAATCTTTATAGTGCTTCCCTCGCAAACTGAAACAATTTTTGAAGTTATAGCAACTATGGAATTTTCTTCCAGCTTTTCTATATATTTATCTAAAACTACTAAAATATCTTTGTCGTCTGAAGTTATTTTGTGGGTTTTTATTGCGTTTACAATCATCTGATAATCTGGTAGTGCAAAAGCAACGTGCCTCGCTCATTAAGTTTTTCATAACTTAATAATTTAAGTTCTAAATCAAGTTTAGTTTCTGAAATTATAGCGTTTCCGCTTCCGAAAATTTTAGGTTCTATTGTTAAAATTATTTCATCAACTAAACCCGCCTCAAAAAATTGCCTGTTTAAACCCTCCCCTGACAACAGAAGTAATTGCTCAAATCCTCTTTTCTCTAAATCCAAAATCAGTTCAGTTACCGGCTTATTGGTAAACTCTAATTGATCTTCAATACTATCTGCAGAAAATCTTTGAGGATTCCTTGTGACAACCATTCTTAACTTCTCTTCCCTTGGTTTAATAAAGTTTTTTGCTACCTCATAGGTTTTTCCGCCCATTAATATCAAATTGTTGTCGGAGATTAATTTAATAAGATGGGTTTTATCTTCCGGCGACGCCCATGACTGGTCTTTTAAATCCCATTTTGTGGATTTACCATCCGCAGATATAACCATTGCAAGAATAATTTTCATGGTTACTTTTTAAGCCACCTTACTCCCAAATATACGAGAGGAGTTTCTAAAATAGACAGCGCGCACCGAAGCAACCAATACGGAATTAATAAGCTAACAATAAAACCCATATTGCTTGTGAAGGACTGGTCCAAAGCGTAAAAAGCCAAAATCAGAAAAACTGCAGAATCAATAAATTGGGAAATAAAATTTGACGCGTTGTTCCTAAACCACAATGCTTTTTTCCCTAACTTTTCCCTTATCAGAGAAAATATATAAATGTCCAAAAAATCTGACAAGGCAAATGCAATTAAAGAGGCGGCAGAAATTCTTGCAGATAATCCAAAAATCGCGTCGTATGCACTTTCCTGGGACATAAATCTTTTAGATGCAGGCAGGTTTGTTACAAGCAAAGAATAAATTAAAATCAGGAAGATGACCACCAGGCTTGAACGAACAATGCTTCTCGCCCGTTCCTTACCATAAACTTCCACAATCACATCATTAATAGTAAAAATCAGAGGGATTACAAAAACTGCAACTGATGCATTAAGACGCACCCAACCCCAATCGAATACAGGAAAAGTTTTTGCACCCATAAGTTCTGAAACCGCGACACAAAAAATATAGACCGCAATAAGCAAATCCATTTTTTCAATTTTTAGAAAAGACATAGGGATATTTTACTAGGAGAGTCTCGTAATCACAAGCTGACAGTTTTTATGCCGTTTGCCCGCTCATGGATATCAAGCGGATAGTGACCTGTAAACATTGATGTATTAAATATTTTTTCCGGTAAATTTGTCCCGCGGATTAAACCTTCATACGAGAGATAATTTAAACTATCAGCCCCTATAATTTCACAGATTTCACTGACTGATTTGTTGGCGGCTATTAAGTCTTTTTGGAACGGGGTATTAATTCCATAAAAATCCGGGTATTTCACCGGAGGGGAAGAAATTATTACATGTACTTCTTTTGCGCCCGCACTGCGGATCATTTTAACAATTTTTCCGGTTGTAGTACCTCTTACAATCGAATCGTCAATCACTATCACCCTTTTATCTTTGAGGACTTCAGGCACCGGGATTAATTTCATCTGGACCGATCTGTCCCTAAGCCTTTGGTCCGGCATAATAAAAGTCCGCCCTATGTAGCGGTTTTTTATCAATCCCTGCTGGTATTGGATACCTGAAGCCATTGAATATCCTATGGCCGCGGGTATCGCTGATTCGGGTACAGGGATTACAACGTCGGCTTTAATTGGAAATTCTTCTGCTAATATTTTGCCAAAGTTTTGCCTTACCTGATATACCCTTTGCCCCAAAAGGAGAGAATCAGGACGGGCAAAATAAACAAACTCAAAAATATCCAGTTTTCTCTCGCCCCGGGCTAAATGATATTTTTTTAATCCATTTTTACCCGCAACAATCATTTCCCCCGGCGCAACATCTCCTAAAAATGTCGCGTTAACCGTGTCCAGCGCGCAAGTTTCTGATGAAAAAGCGTAACCTCCATTTAACTTGCCATAACTTAACGGCCGGATTCCGTAAGGATCCTGCAGAGCAACCAGCTCATCTTTGCTCATCACCAGAAGCGCAAATGCACCGGTAAAAAGATGATAGGTTTCTGTAACAGCATCAGCCAGACTTTTCCCTTTACCCATCTCAAATTTTATCGCTTCATATATTAATTCTGAGTCGTTTAGTCCTTTTAGTCCGATGCCGTTTTTAGTTAAGAAGATTTCTAATGCTTTTGTAGAAGGTAAATTACCGTTGTGGGCTAAAGCTAAGGGGTCTCCCGGGTTATGAACTGGCTGATTATGCTGGTGGAGAGTTCCTCCGGAAGTTGAGTAGCGGTTATGACCTATGGCAATATCTCCTATAAGGTGGTCAAAATCTTTTTCGCTGTAAACTTGGGGTACCAGCCCTAATGATTTATGGGCGTGGATTTTTTTGCCGTCTGTTGAAGCGATTCCTGAAGATTCCTGACCCCTGTGTTGAAGCGCATATAAACCGAAGTAGACTTCCCGGGAGGCACTGTGACCATTGTAAACCCCGAAAATTGCGCACTTTTCGGAAAGATCATCCTCGCTATTACAAATGCCAGGTTCGTCGCTGTACATCTTCAATCCCACTTTTGCGATTGCAGGGTTGTTTGAGAAGCTATTATAGGATATAATCTTTGACTATTCAAGGGTGTAATATTATTATTAAACTTAATTGGTGGTTTTGTAAAGAGACAAGATTATGACAGGAAAAAAACTTTCTTACGCTTCTTCCGGAGTAAACTACGACAACTTAGATAAGATCAAACGCCTAGCACAATCTAAAGCCCTGGAAACTTCCAAAAATTTTTCATCAGAATTTAGTGCAATTAATGCAAGCCGGGGAGAAACAGCATTTGTTTGGGACGAAGGAGAATCTTATAAAGCTCTTGTGATAGAAAGCTTGGGAACAAAAAGTATGATCGCAAATGAAGTTTTAAAGAAAGAGGGCAAATCTTTTTTTGGTAGTATTGCTCAGGATACCGTCGCAATGAT